>JBOGFV010000022.1:0-34240 GCA_050743525.1 Acidimicrobiales bacterium | reverse complement strand
CTGATCCTCGGTGCCGTGCACCGCGATGGTCGGGGCGACCATGCCGTAGCCGATGACGTTGCGCATGGCCGCCGAGGGGGCGCCACCCTCGATCAGCCGGGCGGTCGCTCGGGTCTGCAGGGCCGGCGAAAGGCCGAGTCCGCCCTCGCCATCGGCGAAGTGCACCCAGGCGAGTCCGCGGTCGAACTGCTCACCGAGGAACTTGGTGGCGTCGGTCTCCTTGGGCGGGCAGTCGGCCAGCAGTTGATCGACCAGCGTGTCGACCCTGTCGGTGTCGGATTGGACGAGAGTCACCACATCCCCTTTCGATCCTGGGACACCCTACCCTTTGCCCTGTGAGCAGGACGTTAGAGGTGGCGGCGTTCGCCGCCGCCGTCGCCTTCTCGTGGTGGGAGGGCGGGCTCGGGCAGGCCACGGTCGCCGCCCACGCCGGCGTCCTGGTCGCCATCGGGCTCGCGATCGGCGCCGCCGTCCTCGTCGGCCGGGGACGCCAGCCGTTGCGGTCCCGCCAGTGGGCGGCCGGCCCGCTGGCCGTCCGCCGCCACTACGCCGGCGCACCGGCGGCCACCCTCGCCTCGGTGATCTGGGTGGTCCTGCTCCTCGCCGTCGTCGGTTGGGACCTCAACAGCTTCGTGCACCAGCACCACGACCTGCCCACCTTGAGCTCGATCTTCGGCCACGTGACGGACAGCCGACCGGGGCGGGCCGGCCTGGTGGCCGTGTGGCTGGCCCTCGGCGCAGCCTTGGCGACCGGATGGCGCAAGAAGCGGTGAGCGTCGGGGCCGTCGTCTGGGCCATTCTCGGAGCCGCGCTGGTGGCGTGGGCGGCGCTGACCTCGGTCCGTCGAGACCTGCCCGGCCCGGTGTCGGCGCTGCGATGGTTCGCCCAGTCGTGGTTGGGCCGGGCGCTAGCCCTGTGCGCCTGGGGCGGCGCCGGCTGGCATCTCTTCTGCCAGCGACCGTAGGGCGTCTTCCACGCCCCGGTGGAAGGTCGGGTACGCGTAGATCATCGTGCGCAGGGTCCCGATCGGCACCCGGGCGTGGACGGCCAGGGCCAGCATCGACAGAACCTCGCCGCCCACCGGCCCGGCCGAGGTCGCGCCGACCAGCACGCCCGAGTCGGCGTCGGCCACCAACTTGATCAGCCCGGCGTTGCCGGCCTTGTGGATCCAGCCCCGCGCCGAGCTGGCCACATTGGCCATCCCGACCGCCACGTTGGGATGCTGCTGGCGCGCCTGGGCCTCGGTGAGCCCGACCGACCCGACCTCGGGGTCGGTGAAGGTGACGCGGGGTAGGGCCCGGTAGTCGGCGGCCGGGCCGTCGCGGCCGAGGATGTCGTCGACCGCGATGGCGGCCTGGTACATCGAGACGTGGGTGAATGCGCCCGCACCGGTCACGTCGCCGATCGCCCACACCCCGTCGGCGGCTCGCATCCGCTGGTCGACCGGGATCGAACGCGCCGACTCGTCGAGGCCGATGGCACCGACCCCCAGTGTCTTGAGGTCGGGACGTCGCCCCGTTGCGACCAGGAGGCGGTCGGTGCTGAGCTCGCCGACGGCGTCGACCGACAGGGTGAAGGCGACCCCATCGTGGCGGACCGAGATGATCTTCACCCCCATCTGCACGCGCATCCCCTCGTCGGTGAGCGCAGCGGTGATCAGTTCCGAAGACTCGGGCTCCTCCAGCGCCAAGAGGCGCGGCGCAGTCTCGAGGGTCGTCACCTCGGCTCCGAACCGGAGGAAGACCTGCCCGAGCTCGAGGCCGATGGCGCCCCCGCCGATCACGATCAGCCGCTCCGGCACCGACTCGGTCTCGATCGCCTCGCGATTGGTCCAGTAGGGGGTGTCGGCCAGCCCTTCGATGGGGGGCGCCCACGCCCTCGCCCCCGGGTTCAACACGACGGCCCGGCGGGCCTCGAAGGTCTCGTCCCCCACCGAGACGGTGCGGGGTCCCTGGAGGCGGGCCCAGCCCCGGACGAAGGTCGCGCCCTTCGACACCAGCCGATCCACCGCGACCTGGTCGTCCCAGGTGTCGGTGGCCTCGTCGCGGATGCGACGGGCCACCGGCGCGAAGTCGGGAGCGACCTCGGCGTGGCCGGCCATGCCCTCGATGCGGCGGGCCTCGGTCAACAGGTTGGCCGCCCGGATCATCATCTTGGAGGGGATGCACCCCCAATAGGGGCACTCGCCCCCGACCAGCTCGGCGTCGATCCCGACCACCTCAAGCCCCGCTTCGGCCAGCTTGCCGGCGACGTCCTCGCCCCCCGGTCCGAGGCCCACCACCACCACGTCGACCGTCCGCATGGCGGCGAGCGTACGCGAGGGCCCTAGCTCTTGAGCCAGGCCCGCAGGCTCTTGACCCGGGCCAGCTCCCAGCGGGTCGACCACTCGTCCAGCCAGACCGACTCGGCGGCTCGGGCCCGCTCCAGCAGCTGGCCGGACAACAGGTCCCAGCTGGCCGTCGGAGTACCGGCGGCGTGGCGGAGCCAGCCCTGGGCCAGCGAGGCCTCCTGCAACGCGTCGAGGGCCTCGCGCACATCGGCCAGCGTCGCCGCCCACGGTGCGGCGTCTTTGGCCAGCTCGGCGCCGTGGCGGACCCGGTCGACCCGCATGGCCAGGCGGTGCAGGTCCTGGTCGCCGGGGTGGTCGCCGACCGAGGCGACGACCGCCTTCAGCGACTTCCACTCCCGTCCGACCGACCGGGCCAGCTCCTCGGGGTCCCGGTACGGGCGGGCCAGGTCGCGGACCATCCGCTCGTAGCGGGCCGAGTCGAGCAACGCAACCAGACGACGGTGGGCCCGGGACCGCTCCCGGGTCAGCTCGGCGACGAGCTCGGCCCGCGCCTTCTCGTCGCGGTCGTCGACCGACTGGCGCCCGACCCAACACATCAGCGCGTCGACGTCGACCACGTCGCCAACCGATTGTTCGACCCAACGGAGCTCCCGGCGCAGCAGCCACACCCAGTCGGGATCAAAGCAGTCAGCCAGGACGAGCTGGGCCCGCAGGCGCCGGACCGCGACCCGGGCTTCACGAGCATCCTCGGCGTCCTCGTCGCGAAGCTGTCGCTCGAAGCGCGTGATCGCCTTTGACATCATGAGAGGGCACCCTCATAGGCGCGGCGGGACGACTCGAGTGCGGCGTCCCCGGGTCCGCCGGCGGTGGGCGCCTCGGTGCCAACCGCGGCGTCGACCAATGCGCCGAGCGACGCCGCGACCGACGCCCGCAAGGCGTCGAGGTCGTAGCCGCCCTCCAAAAACAGCACGATCTTCGACGTCCCATACGACGCGACGATCCGGGCCAACGCCGCGAAGTCTCCGGAGCTGAGCTCGAGATGGGCGAGCGGGTCGGCCCGATGGGCGTCGTAGCCGGCGGACACGAGCACCCAGCTCGGCGCGAATCGCTCGACCACCGGCCCGGCGATCTCCTCGAAAGCCCGCCGCAGCACATCCCCGGTGGCGCCGGCCGGAAGCGGAAGGTTGAGGGTCTGGCCCCGGGCATGGGTGCCGCCGACCTCGTCGGGCCGGCCAGTCCCGGGGTACCACGGCGACTGGTGGGTCGACACGTACAGGACCTCGGGCACGTCCCAGAAGATCTCCTGGGTGCCGTTGCCGTGGTGGACGTCCCAGTCGATGACCGCCACCCGCTCCCCGCGGGCGGCCAGCTCGGCCGCCGCCACCGCGATGTTGTTGATGAGGCAGAACCCCATCGCCCGGTGGCGCTCGGCGTGGTGGCCGGGCGGGCGGGCCGCCACGAAGCCGACCGCGCCGGCGTGGGATCCGACTGTGTCGACGGCAGCGAGGCCGGCACCGGCCGCCCGCAGCGCCGTGTCCCAAGAGTCGGCGGCCAGATAGGTGTCGGCGTCGAGCTGGCCCGGCGGCTGGGCCTCGAGCCACTCGAGGTGACGCCGGTCGTGCACCCGGGCGAGCTGGTCGGCGCTCACCGGCGCCGGGCCGACCGTCATGAGGTCGTCACCGAGCTCGAGGTCGTGCACGCCCGCCATCGCGGCGGTGAGCCGCGCCGGGCGCTCCGGGTGTCCGGTGCGCTCGTGCCCGCGTTCCCCGACCGGCCCGGCGACGACGAGCATCAGATGGTTGAGATGCCTCCGTCGACCGGGATGACGGTCCCGGTGAGGTACGAGCCGGCTCGCGACGACAGGAAGATGGCGGCGCCGGCCATGTCGTCGGGCCGGCCGATGCGCCTCATGGGGGCGGACGCCGCGATGGAGTCGCCGAAGTTCCGGAGCGTCTCGGCCATCATCTTGGACTCGAAGGGACCGGGAGCGATCGCGTTCACCGTGATCTCCGGGGACAGCTTGCCGGCCAGATGCCTGGTCAGCATGTGGACGGCCGCCTTGGAGGCCGAGTACGAGTAGGTGTCCATTCGGGGGGCCCGCAGGCCGTCGATCGAGCCGATGTTGATCACCCGGGCCGGGTCCTCCGGGGTGGCGGCCGCCTTGAGCAGGGGCAACAGGAACTTGGTCAGGTGGAAGACGCCCTTGACGTTGACCGAGAGAGCTCTTTCCCACGCCGCATCGTCGAAATCCTCGAGCGGGGTGCCCCAGGTCGCCCCGGCGTTGTTGACCAGGATGTGCAGCTTGTCCTCGCGCTCGGCAATCCGGTCGGCGAGGCCGCGACAACCGGCCTCGGTCGACAGGTCGGCCTCGAACGGGATGCACTCACCGATCTTGGACAGCTCGGCCGCCGTCTCTTCGCTCGCCGCGTGCTTGCGCGCCGCGATGTAGACCTTGGCCCCGGCTTCGACGAAGCCGGTGGCGATCATCTTGCCGATGCCACGGGAGCCCCCGGTGACGAGGGCGTTCTTACCTTCGATCGAGAAGAGCACGCCACATCTTGGCAGGTCCCGGCCGGACCCCCGCCCGGGCCCTCGCCCTTGGGTGTCCGTCGAGCCTGTGCACGAAGTCGCCGTACGCGGGCGAGATGAAGGGGCGCCCCCAGGGTGCCCACCTAGATTTGCGGGGTGGATGCTGCACCGATCCGGACGCTGGTCCGACTGGGGCTCTCGGTCGCGGTGGCCGGATTGCTTTGTGTCCTGATCACTGGAGCGGCGACGGCGGTGACCAAGAAGCCACCGCCGCTCCCGGCCGGACTCAGGCCGTCACCGATCGCGAAGATGCCCTGCGAGTCCGAGGCCCAGCACGAACTGGCCGACGCGTTGGGGCTGAAGGGCAAGGTCGGTCCCCGCACCTGGCGCGATCACCGCTACAGCTGCTCGTACGGCTACAAGACCGGGAGCTTCACCCTCTCGATCCAGGAGCTGTCGAGCTGGAACCAGATGTTCAGCTACTTCCGGTCCTTCAAGAGAACCATGGGGTTCGTCCGGCCGCTGGCCAACCTCGGCCAGGGGGCCTATCAGACCGCCGACGGCTCGGTCGTGGTCCGCAAGGACTGGAAGGTGCTCCTCGTCAACGTGGCCAGGCTGCCGGACCGATTCGGCGTGCCCCAGACCGCGGCCAGCGACATCGCGGTGACGGTGGCGGTGGTGATCCTCGGCTGCTGGGCCGGGGACTAGGGCGGCGGGTGGGCCGCTAGACCGAAGCCGAGGCGTTCGGCAGGGCCGTCGCGGTCCACATGAGCCCGAGGCACATCTCGTCGGAGGACCCGTCGCCCCACGTCACGAAGTGCGGCGCCACCTTGCGCAGGAGCGGGAGCTCCTGGCCGAGCTGGGGGTTGTAGTTGCAGGTGACCTGCACCTTGTCGCCGGGTTGGACCGGGATCGGGTGGGCCATCGTGTAGGCCTTCTGGAAGTCGAAGTTGTAGGCCGGCACGTTCAGGATGGTCTTGGCCTGCGGCGTGCCTGGGTTGAGCGTCATGGTGAAGCTCACCCCCAGCAGGTGCATGTGGGCTCCGGCCCGCACGATGTAGCCGTCGGAGTAGATGGGCCACTCGCACGAGGTCGAGTCGCCAATCGGCGGGTTGCTCGGGCTCCGGCCGCACACCGCCTCGATGGCATTCACAAAGCCGACCGCGCTGGCCCCGAACCGCTGACCCAGGTTGGTCAGGGACGCGGCACGGGAGCACAACGGGCCGCTGGTGTTGGCCGGGCACGGGATGTCCGGCGGAGCCGGCATGAGGTCCAGCTTCAGCGGCTGCAGCGGCGTGGAGGCCGGGACCGTCTTTAGCGTGAGCGAGTTCTTGACCGGCTTGTGCCCGACCAGCAGGTTGTAGTGGACCTGCATCACGACGAGGCTGCCGGCCGGCAGGTAGATGCCGGTGCCCTTGGGCAGCGAGTCAGCGCCGTGGCCGGGCGCCCAGGCGGCGAGCCACGGGGTGTTGGAGATCTGCCCCAGCCCGGTGCCCGGGATCGGCGTCTCACCGAAGCACGACCAGCCGCCGTTGCCGACGTTGGCCGCCTGGGCCGCGCTGGCCAGGTTCGGCGGGACCAGGAAGAGGATCGAGTGGTGGTCTTCCTTGGACCCGGGGAAGAACTGGCTCCCGACGATGTAGGAGTTCGCCTTCACGTGCGGGTTGAGCAATGTGCAGTGGTAGTCGTCGGTGGCCCCGGCCGGCGCCTTGGGGGTGTAGGCCCGGGCCTGCTGGAGGTTGATCGTGGTGATGGCGACCGAGCCCTGGGCCCTCGACGGACCGATGACCACCGTGAGGGCGGCGGCCAGGAGCAGCAGCGGGGCAAACGATTTCACAACCCGGGTCAGTCGCACGGCCTTAGGGTAGCCAACAGCGCCTGGTCAGTGAGGCAGGCCCGGACGGTTCGGGCCCGACGTTTCTCCCGAGGGCCTCGCTGGAACCGGCAGCCCAGCCTCGGGCTCTCGGTCTGGCGGGTCGGGCTGACGGATTGGGACGTGCGGATCCGTTCGGGTGTCCGAGCACCGCTCAGGTGAGCGTGCGGACGATGCCGAAGGATCGCTGGTGCCCACCCACCCGGACGTGGACCTGGAAGTGCCAGGTGCCGGCAGGCGTGAACACCCCGACGGCCAGATAGTGGTTGGGGCTGTACCGGGTGATTCGCAAGGGGCTCGGCACCCCGCTCCCCCGGGCGGCCGTGGCGCTGGGTCGGCCAACTGCGGGGCCCGGAGTCGTGAACAGCACATGGAAGGTGTTCACGCCGGCATTCGCTTTGACCAGGTACACCTGCGCGCCGACCCCACCCGGGAGATCGACGGTGGTGATGTCGTAGAAGGTCGGCAACAGCGACTGTCCGCGGCTCGGCGAGTAGATCTGCGTCACCACGGTCGCCCCGGCGAACAACGCGACCGGGATCAGCACCGAGGCGGCGAACCCGCGGGCGCCCCGGAAGAGCGTCGGGGGTCTGATGGTATCGATCCCGGCCCGGCCGAGCCGCATGAGCCGCAGGCTGTTCAGGACCACGATCAGGCTGGAGACGCCCATCGTGATCGCCGCCACCAGTGGATCGAGAAGGCCGGCCGCCGCCAGCGGGATGGCCGAGATGTTGTAACCCATCGCCCACCCGAAGTTCTGGAGGATGACCGCCGAAGTGGCCCTCGCGATCCCGATCGCCCCCGGAACCCCGTGCAGGTTGCTGCCCAAGAGGGCGACATCGCTGTTGGAAACGGCGATGTCGGCGCCGCTGCCCACCGCGCACCCGATGTCGGCGGCGGCGAGCGCCGGCGCGTCGTTCACGCCGTCACCGACCATCACGACCCGGTGACCGTCGGACTGCCACTCGCGCAACGCGTTCAACTTGTCGGCCGGGGCCAGCCGGCTGCGGACCTCGTCGATGCGCACCGACGCCGCGATCGTCTTGACCGCCTCGGCCCCGTCGCCGCTCAAGATGGCGGTGTCGAGGCCCATGCCGTGCAGCTGGGCGACCGCCGGCGCCGCGTCCGGTCGAATTGGGGTGGCCAGTCCGATCACCCCGACGACCACTCCGTCGCGCGCCACCGAGACCACCGTGTCGCCCCGGCCCAGTGCCGCAGCGACGGAATCGGCCAGGGCGGCGGGCAGCTCGTTGGGGTCGGCACGGCCCACGCTCACCCGGTGGCCGCCGACAAGGCCGGTCACGCCGGATCCGGTGACCGACTCGACCGCGGTCGCTTGACCTGCGGGTGCGGCCGCGTCCCGAATCGCCCAGGCGATCGGGTGCTCGCTCTCGGCCTCCACCGACGAGGCCAGTTCGAGCAGCTCGTGGTCGCCCATCCCCTCCACGGCCGCCACCGTGGTCACCCGGGCGAACCGCTCGGTCAGGGTGCCCGTCTTGTCGAACGCCACGGTGTCGGCCCGAGCGAGGCGCTCCAACACTTGCCCGCTGCGGATCAGGATGCCGAGCGTCGAGGCCCGGCCGGTGCCGACCATCATCGCCACCGGCGTGGCGAGGCCCATCGCACAAGGGCATGCGACCAGAAGGACCGCCACCGCACTCAGCACGGCGATCCCGAAGTTGCCGTCACCGAGCCACCACCCGAGGAACGCGGCCAACGCGAGCAGGAGCACGGCCGGGACGAAGACCCCGCTGATGCGGTCGGCCAGTTGCTGGATCGGGGGCTTGTCCCGCTGGGCCTCGTCGACGAGCCGCTGCATCTGGGCCAGCACCGACTCATCGGCGGTCGTCTCGACCTGGGCCACCAATGCGCCCGACCCGTTTCGGGTCCCGCCGGTCACCGGACTCCCGGGACCGCGGTCGACTGGCAGCGGCTCGCCCGTCAGAAGGGACTCGTCGACCGCCGAGTGGCCGGTCATGACCGTGCCGTCGAGCGGGATGACCTCGTTCGGGCGGATCCGCACGAGCGCGCCGACCGGGACACTCTCAGGCGCGACCAGTCGCCCCTCCTGGTCGTCGAGGCCGACCACGACCCGGGCCGTGGGCGGCCTCAGGCCCATCAGGGACCGCATCGCGCGGGCGGCCCGGTGTCGAGCGCGCGCCTCGATGGCTCGGCCGGTCACGAGAATCGACACGATGATCGGTGCCATCACGCCGTGCAGGCGGGCCGCAAAGGCGCCGTTGCCGCCGAGGTGCACATGGCGGCCGCCGAGGGCGATCGCCTCGACGGCACTGACCGTCAGCGCGGCCAGCGTCCCCACCGCGATGAGCGTGTCCATGCTGGTCGCGCCGTGCCGGAGGAGCCGGACGGTCGTGCGGATGAATGGCCAGCCCCCGGTCAGCTCGACGAGGATCCCGAGGATGAGGACCGCCCATCCGGCCGTCGCGTTCTCGGGGCCGACCAGCGCCACCAGCAGCGCGGCGACGGCCGCTGGCCACGACACCAGCGCCCGGGCGATCCAACGCTCCGAATCACCGCCCGATGGCTCGCCACCGGGTCCGGCCTCGGTGGCGCCGTAGCCGATCGCGACGACCGCCGCGCACAGGTCGGCGAGGTCCGCCGCATCGGTGTCGTAGGTCACGAAGGCTCGGTTGGTGGCCAGGTTGACCGAGGCGCTGAGCACGGCGGCCCGGCCCGACAACGTTCGCTCAATCCGGGTCGCGCAGGCGCTGCAGTGCATGCCCTCGAGCGCGAGCTCGCTGGTCGTCACCACCGGACGCCCTCTTCGATCGCGACCGCCCGGTCCAAGGGGGCGGTGAGCATTAGGAACCCGGAGAAGAGAGAGAGCGGGCGGGGTAACCCGCCCCCACCACCGCGGCGCACAATTCGTCGACCGTGATGGCGCTGCCGTCGAACACGACGAGGGCCCGACCGGCATCGAGGTCGACGCGGACCGACTTCACCCAGGGTTCTGAAGCCAGCGTCTCCTCGATCAGGGCCACACAGGACTGACAGTGCATGCCACCCACCTCGAGCTCGACCATGGTGCCAGTCCCGTCGGCGTCGATCGGCATTGGCCCAGCGTAATTCCCACGCTCACTCGATCGGGCCGTCGCCGCGAACCCGATCCCAGCTCAGGGGGTGTGCCAAGCTCCAGAAGGCCACCCGGAGGTGGCCGAGGGAGAGGGGGCACACCATGCTCAAGGGATTCCGGCAGTTCATCCTGCGGGGCACCGTGGTCGACCTGGCGATCGCGGTGGTCATCGGGGTGGCGTTCAATGCAGTGGTCCAGGCGCTGGTCCGGGACATCGTCACCCCGCTGATCGCCGCCATCGCCGGCAAGCCGAACTTCAACAACCTGACCTTCACGGTGCACCACAGCACCTTCCACTACGGCGACCTCGTCAACGTCATCATCGCCTTCCTCGCCATCGCGGCCGCCGTCTACTTCCTCGTGGTCGCCCCGATGAACGCCGTGCTGGCCCGCCGGCGGGGCCCGCAGACAGACGAGGCCGAGGTGTCCGAGGAGGTCCAGATCCTGACCGAGATCAGGGACCTGTTGGCTCGCTCGGGGTCGACCAGCTCGTAGGCCGCGCCCGGCCGGTCGGGCGCGAGAATGTCGGGATGGACCCCTCCACTGACCAGCGCGCCGCGGGCGAGGCCCGCCCCGGCCGTCGCGACAATGAGGCGCTCGCCGACCGCCTTGGGGTCATCGCCCTCAGCCTCGAGGTCGTCGACGCCCGGGCCCTCACGCCGTCGTGTCGCCGGGTCCGGCTCGGCGGGGACGACCTCGCGGCCCTCGACCCGCTGCCGGGCCAGGACCTCATGCTCTCGCTGGACCTCGATGGGGACAGGACTCGGCGTCGGCGCTACACGATCCGGCACTACGACCACGAGCGATGCCTGGTCGATCTCGACGTCGCCCTGCACGGCGACGGACCCGGTCGGCGCTGGGCCACCGTCGCCCGGACCGGCGACCTGATCGAAGCGATCGGCCCGCGGGGGAAAATCACCTTGGACCCCGACGCCGAGTGGCACCTCTTCTTCGGCGACGACTCGTTCGCACCGGCGGCGCTCAACATGGCCGAGGCGGTCAACCCGAACCAAACGGTCGTCCTGGCGATCGAGATCGACGGTGACGGCCACGAACAGCCAAGCGAGATCGGCGCGACCGTCGAGGGGCCGCGGTGGGTGGTGCGTCAGGGCGCGCTTGGCAACCCGCAGGCCCTCGAGGCCGCCCTGGCCGACACGGCCCTCCCTACCGGGACCGGCCACGCCTATGTCGGGGGCGAGCACGCAATGGTCACCCGGCTCCGCGACGTGTTGATCGCTCGGGGCATGGACGCCGACCGGGTGAGCTTCAAGCCGTACTGGCGCCGGGGCCGCCAGAACGCCCTCAACGGCGAGCCCGACCGAGGCTGACCGCGCCCGGCGACTCCGGATGTCGGGACCGACACTCTCCTCTCCTGGTCGGCCCATTTGGCCCCCGGAACCGACCCTGGCGCGGTCGACCTGATCGGTGCCGGGATGCTCCCCGCGGCGTGGCGGGCCCGTTGGGCGGCGAACCCATCTTCCGAGGTCGTCCGTGACCCCGACGGGAGCTGGGCGAGCGGTAGCGAGTTGCTGGAGCGCACGGCCGAGGTGGCGGGTCGGTTCGCCGCCGCCGGCCTTGGACCCGGCGACCGGGTGCTGATCGCCGCGCTCTTGCCTCCGGTCAAACCGGATTGAGCTGCGGCTCCCGGAGGGGCGCGGCCACTCGACCGCGACCCTCCGATAGGGTCGAACGACGCCCCCGGGAGCTCAGCGCCCCGATGGGGCCTCAGCGCCCCGAACGCCACAAAGGACCGTCGTGGACCACTCCAATCCTTTGCCGCCGCCCGCCCGCGAGACGCTCTCCCGGCGCCAGGTCGTGATCGCCGGGGCCGCCGCGATTGGGGCCGCCGGTGCCGCCACGGTGGGCACCGGGGCCGCGGAAGCGACCACCAAGGTCGCTGGAAAAAGGATCGGCCCGGCCAGGGCGGTACCGGTCGGATCCTCCGCCCTTTTCGCGGACCCCAAGACCCATCTGCCTTCGCTCGTCATCCAGCTGCACAGGGGCAAGTTCGTCGCCTACGACGCGGTGTGCCCGCACGAGGGCTGCACGGTCGGCTACGTGCCGCAGGAGCACCTGATCCAGTGCCCCTGCCATGGATCCCAGTTCAACCCGGCCACCGGCCGTCGGGTGCGCGGGCCGGCGCCCCACGGGCTGAAGAAGCTGACCATCACAGTCTCGGGTGGTCAGCTTTTCGTCAAGGGATGAGCGCGGTCCGCTCGGGCCTCAGTCACCCGTCTCCCTAGGGCCGGTAGCGTCGAAAGTCGTGCCCGGCCTCCGCCATCGGCTGACCAGGCCACCGGCGCGCTTTCCGATGCTCGCCGGCTGGGCGCTGCTCCCCCTCCGAGCGTTTCTCGGCGTGACGTTCTGCGTCGCCGGGCTGCAGAAGCTGGCCAACCCCAACTTCTTCACCCGTGCCGACCCGGCCGGGATCTACGCCCAGATGGTGGCGGCCGACCGGATCAGCCCCCTGAATTTCGCTCTCGGCCACCTGCTCCGTCTCTCGACGCCGATCGGCCTCCTCATCGCCTTCGGGGAGCTCGCGATCGGTCTCGGGGTGCTGGCCGGGCTCTGGACGCGGGTGGCGGCGGGGTTCGGAGCCCTGCTCTCCCTGCTCCTCTTCCTCACGGTCAGCTACAACGCCGCGCCCTACTACACGGGCGCCGACATCGTGTTCGTGTTCGCGTGGACGCCGCTCGTCATCGCTGGCGCCGGCGGAGTGCTCTCCGTCGATGCGATGCTGGCCACCCGGAGGAGGGCCGTCCACGGCCAGGGCTCCGGGGTTCCGGTGACCGTCCCGTTCGGCACCATCCAGCGAGTCTGCGGACAGTTCGACGACGGGCGGTGCCGGGCCCGCCGAGGGGCGGTCTGCGAGCCAGCTCCATGTCCGTTCCTCAACCACCCGCCCAGGCGCGCCGCCGAGCCGGAGGCACCGGGCCAGATCACCCGCCGCCAGCTGGTTGTCACGGGGACGGCCGCCGCCGCGGTCGGCGCCGTCGGGCTTGCCGCGGCGGGTGCCGCCGCCGGGATCGGCCGGATGGTCGGCGGGGCCAAAGCCGCGCCCCTGCCCGTCTCCCTTCAACCCACCAAGACCCGGACAACCACCGGGTCCGCCACCGGGCCCACGACCGCCACCCCGCCCGGACACGCAATTGGGTTGGCCAAGGACGTGCCGGTCGGTGGCTCGGCTGCCTTCAACGACCCCACCACCCGGTTCCCGTCGCTGGTGATCCAGCTCGAACGTGGACGCTTCGTCGCCTACGACGCGCTGTGCCCCCACGCCGGTTGCACCGTCGGCTACCTCCCCTCGCAGCGGATCATCGCCTGTCCATGCCACGGCTCCGAGTTCAATCCCGACAACGGCGCCGTGGTCCAGGGCCCGGCCGCGACCGGACTGCGCCGCCTCACGATCGCCGAAGGCGGCAACGGCGAGCTCTACGTCGAGGGCTGATCCGGTTCCGACCGCCGCTGATCAGGAGAGCGTCGAGCAGACTCTTGCCGATGCACTACTGCCAGACGTGCGCCCAGCCGGTACCGATGGAGCCGGTCGACGACCACGCTCGCTGCCCTGACTGCGGTCGGCTCGACGATGTCGGGAAGCTGGGCCAACTCTTCATCATCACCGGTGCTTCGGGATCTGGGAAGAGCGCGATCTCGACGCCGCTGGCCCGCAGCCTCGCCGGAACGGCCGTGACCATCGACACGGACCTGCTGCTCGACTCGGCCACCGCGCTGGCCGGCGACGGGCGGGCGTTCTCGTGGCCTGCGTTTCGCGACGCTTGGCTCGCCGTCGCCCACGCCATCAGCCCTTCCGGGACCGCCGTGGTGCTCCTCGGACCGTTCATCCCTGACCACCTGGAGGGGCTACCGGCCCGACGATGGATCGGCGAGATCCGGTTCCTCCTCTCGACTGTCCTGACCAGGTCCGTAGAGCACGGCTCGAATCCCGCCCGCCCTGGCGGTCGAGGGAGTTCGACGCGCAGCTCGCGTTCGCGGCATGGCTTCGGGAACATATCGACGAGCATGTCGACACGAGCAAGGGCTCGCCGCAGGATGCAGCTACGGCGGTCGCCCGATGGGTCCGAGGGCACTGGGCGCCCGAGCGATAAAGAGGACCCTGCAGCGTCGACCGCCCGAGTCAGAGGATGTTGACGGCCCTCGAGATGACGAGGCCCAAGGTGAGCAGCGACGCCAATGACTGCAGCATCATCAGGAGCTTCGCCCACGGCGTGAGCGGCATCGTGTCGGTGGGACTGAAGGCCGTGACGTTGGTGAACGAGGTGTACAGGTAGTCGAGGAAGCTCGGCGACCAGTCGTTGCCGGTGCTCCCCCGCGCCATCATCTGGGGGAACAGGAAGTCGGGGGCCCGGCGGGTGGTCAGCACCCGGGCCGAAGGGCCACCCCGATCGAGCTCCCAGTACCAGAGGCCGAAGACGATGATGTTGGTCGCCCACACCGGCACCGCCGAGTAGATCAGCGTCTTTCCACCGACCGGGTGCGTCGCGACCAGCGCATCGACGAGGTAGCCGAGCGACACCAGGTTGGACACATTGATGAGCGCGATCAGCCCGATTGACAGGCTCCGAACGACGCTCGACTCGCGGTTGTGCCGCTGGGGGCTCACCACTAGCAACGCGATGCCGAGCGCCCCCTCAAGGGCGGGGGCCACCCACCGGGGTCCGAAAACGAGCCGGTCGGGCAGGACGACCTGGAGGCCGATCGCAACCGCAACCGCGATCGAGGCCGGCCAGCGGGGCTCGCGGCGGGCCCGCCCGCCCCACTCGGCCTCGAGCTCCGCCTGGTCGCCCTGCTCGGTCTCGTTCACCCCGCTCCCCTCGGCGCCGGTCCCGATCCTCACACCGTCGCCGACCGGGACGGAGGATGGCCGTTCCGGAGGACGAGAAATCTTGGGCCGGGCGTCGGAGACTTCGGCCGCCGGGCGACGATAGGGGTATGGGCGTGCCGTCGGCGGTCACCGGTGACCACCAGTCCTTCCTCGACTTCTACGACGACGCCCTCCCGCACGTCTACGGCTATCTGGCTCGGCGGTGCGGCCCGCAGGCGGTCGTCGAAGACCTGACCGCCGAGACCTTCCTTGCCGCGGTCGACGCGGCCCGACGGCCAGGCGCCCCGGCGGTCTCGGTGCCCTGGGTGATCGGCGTGGCCCGCCACAAGCTGGTCGACCATTGGCGAGGCCAGGCCCGCGGCGAGCGCCGACTGGCCGCGCTGGCCGACGAGGAGCCCTCGTTGGCGGACCCCTGGGACGCCGAGCTCGATGCCATGCGGGTCGGCGCGGTGCTGAACGGATTGGCCGCCCAGCACCGCGCCGCCCTCACCCTCCGCTACCTCGACGCTCTGAGCGTTACCGAGGTCGCCGCCCCTCTCTCCCGGACCGTGCACGCCCCCGAGGCGCTGCTCGTCCGGGCCCGCCGCGCGTTCCGGCGCGCCTACCTCGACGAGGACGATCAGGATGCCTGACCCCTTCGAGCACCTGCGACTCGACGACTCCCCCGTCGACCCCGATCCGATCTTCGCCGCCCGCCTGCGCGAGCGGGTCGCCCGCGCCCTCACCCCGACCCAAGGAGGCACCATGTCCGATCTCGCCGTCCGGGAGCCCGCCGTCCTCACCACGAACGCCTCGGTCTCGCCGTACCTGATCGTCCGAGGGGCCGAGTCGGCCCTGGCCTGGTACGCGGACGCCCTCGGCGCCCGGGTGGTCGGCGACCCCATCGTCATGGGCGACGGCACCGTCGGCCACGCGGAGCTCGACCTCGGTGGCGCCCGCCTGATGCTCGCCGAGGAGAGCGCTGGGATCGGGGTCGCGGCCCCGGATCCCGACGCCGGGGTCCCCGTGACCATCCACGTGTCGGTCCCTGACGTCGACACGCTCTTCGAGCGGGCCCTGGCCGCCGGCGCCCGGATGGAGCGGCCGCTCACCGACCACCAGTACGGCCGCGGCGGGGTGGTCCGTGACCCCTACGGCCACCGCTGGATGCTGATGCGGGAGGCTCCGACGGGGCCGCGCCACGGCGACATCGGCTACGTCTCGCTGTGGGTCCCCGACGTCACGCGGGCCACCGAGTTCTTCGCCCATGTCCTCGGGTGGTCCTACGGACCGGCCAGCGGCCCGCAGGGCCGACAGGTCCAGGGCCAGAGCCTGCACCACGGCGTGTGGGAGCGCGCCAGCGACCCCACGCTCTTCTGCTGCTACGCAGTCGACTCGATTGACGCCGCCGGCGAGCGGATCCGCGCCGCCGGCGGCACCGCCAACGAGCCCACCGAGGAGCCCTACGGCCTTCTGGCCGATTGCACCGACGACCAGGGCGTCGCGTTCGCGATATTCGAGCCGCCCGGCGGCACCGTCTCGGGCGCCGCCGCGGCCCCCAACGGCTCGCGCCACGGCGACCTCGCCTACGTGACGATGGAGGTGGCCGACTCGGCTCGGACCCGGGCTTTCTATGGCTCGGTGCTCGGCTGGCGGTTCGAGCCCGGCCGGGTGGAGGACGGCTGGAACGTCGACGACGTCGTCCCGATGGTCGGGGTGGCCGGCGGGCGCGACCCCGTGGTGATCCCGATGTACCGAGTCGACGACGTCGCGGTGGCGGTCGAGCGGGTGCGGGAGGCGGGGGGCGCGGCCACCGATCCCGAGGCCCAGCCGTATGGGATCTCCTCGACGTGCACCGACGACCAGGGCACCCGCTTCTACCTGGGTCAGCTGTAGGAGGGCCCAGCGCGCCGACGACCGCCGGTCCACGACGGCGGGCCGGGCGGGTCGTAGGCTGCGGCGCGCAGTCCCAACTGGGTGACTCGGAAAGAGTGGGAACCATGCTCCGTCGCACGTTGTCCTCGATCGGTGTGCTCGTGTTCGTCGCGGCCCTCGCCACGGCGCCGATGGCGGCCTCGCCAGCCTTCGCCAAAGCGAAGAGCCACCCGACCCACGGCGCCAGCGTGAAGCCCGGCGAGTGCGGCGCGATCACGAAGGAGCAGGCCCAGTCGACCAAGCTCGGCACCTCGTTCGCCAGCGCGCTGTCTTCGGGGAACTTCTCCAAGATCAAGGCGGCCCTGCTGGCCGAGTTCGGCCAGCTCGGCTCGGCGGTCGCCAGGGTGAACGGCTTCCTGAGCGGAGCTCCTGCCAACGTAAAGGCGGCCTTCGGTACGATCCTCGGCCAGTTCAACTCGCTGAAGGGCAAGATCCAGGCGTCGAGCAACCTCCAGCAGCTGGAGGCGGTCTTCACCTCCTTCGGCTCGAACCCCAAGCTGGCGGCGGCCAGCCGGACGCTGTCCAGCTACTTCGGGGCCAGGTGCGGGGTGCCCAACCCGTAGGGCGCTTGCCGGCGGTCAGCCGGCCATCGGAGACGAGGTGATCCGCTCGACCAGCTCGTCGCGCGTCGCCAGGTGGCGTTCGAGCAGTCCGGCCAGCTCCGGTCGCGGTGCGTACAGGGCGAGGTGGACCAGCTGGACGCACAGCGCCGAGCGCCAGAACCACGCGGCGGCCCCTTCAGGGACGGACGCCTCGACTCGCGCCCGGGCCCCTGGAACGTCGAGGACCGAGAGCCACAGGAAGGCCGCCTCATAGCCCACCGGGTATAGCCCGGCCCACTCCCAGTCGATGACGACCAGCTCGCCCATCGAGCTCCGGAGCACGTTGCGAGCGGTGAGGTCGCCGTGGGCGAACCGCAAGCTGGGCGGACCAATCGGGGCCGCGCGCAAGACCGCGCCGGCATCGCCCTCGCGCAGGTGGCCGACGGCCACGGCCGACCGGAGCCTGGCGCCCAACGAAAACCGGCGCAGCCACCGGCAGCCCGTGACCCGCGCCGGGATCGCCCAGGCCAAATTGATCATCTTGTCGAGGGTGGCCGAGTCGAGCTCGGTGGGGAACTTCAGGCCGACCGGATCTCCGTCGATTGCCTCGAAGCTGAGGGTGCCGGCGGCCCGGTCGACGCCCACGAGTCGGGGGAATCGGACCGGCGGCGGGTGCCGGAGCAGCCAGCGGTTGACTCGAGCCTCGTAACCAAGCCGCGACCGGTCGAAGATCGTGAACCGGTCGGGCGCGAGGTAGCGCTTGACGACCAACGATCCGCCGTTGGACCAGGTGACGGTCGAATGGGCCGAATCGACTTGACGAGACGGCTCGGCCGAACGGTCGGGCGTGATCGCTACCGGCTCCGCGACTTGGGGAAGACGAGCCGGCGGGCCGGCGCGCTCCCTCCTGCCGAGATGGCCCCCGGGACCGTCACCAACGAGAAGAGCACCCCTTTCGACGTCCGGACGGGCCTCGAGAGGACAATCGTCGTCGGCGCGGCGACGAACTGCCCGGCGGCGCAGTCAGGGGCGCACTGGTTCGTCTTGAGCGTCCCGTATCCCCGGGCCGAGGTGGCTGTCCACGAGGCCCATCTGATATGGGCCACGTACTGGTTCGCGTCTGCGCAGGCGAGGATGAATGTCGAGGGTTTCAACGCCGGCTTGATGACGCCGGGACATGCGATGACCCTCGGCAGGGTCGCAGCGGCGGTCGCGCTCTGGGGAAGACACACGTAGAACGAGCCCATGAGGATCAGGGTCAAGCACATTGCCATCGGGGTGCACCGATGGGAGGCGAACCCAGGAGCCTTCCGGCGCTGAATCACATCGAAGGCTGGGCGTTGCGATCTCACGAGCGGTCATCTCGGGCACTATGAGAAGGAAGGGCGCCTCGTGGCTCCCTTCCTTCTCTTGATCGTGCGGTCAGCGGAACCGACTTCGGACGGACGTCGATTAGCAACGTGCGGGACAGACCTCATGCACGTGCTCGTCCACCTTCGCTTCCGCCTCCCCCTTCTCGTCGCCGGGCCAAATCTCGACGGACGGCCGCAATATATCCCCGGGCTGTCCGACCTGCAGTGATCCGACTGGCCGGTCAAGTGATCGCGATCGGTCGCGACGGGTCACGATGTGGACGGTCGCTTGACGGCCGACGAGCCGACCCAGCGAGTCGGCTCCCCTATCGTTGAGCGGATGTCCAGGCGCGGTTGGGTGTTGTTCGCTGCACTCAGCGTCATCTGGGGCGTTCCCTACCTCTTGATCCGGATCGCGGTCCGGGACTTCTCGCCCCCGACCCTCGTCTTCTTCCGGACCGCCCCCGCCGGAATCGCCTTCCTGCCCTTCATCCTCGGACGGGAGTCGCTCGCCGCGATGCGGCGGCGCTGGGTGCCGCTCATCGTCTACACCGTGATCGAGGTCGCCATCCCATGGCTCCTGCTCTCGAGGGCTGAACAGCGCCTGACCAGCTCGCTCTCGGGCCTGCTGATCGCGACGGTCCCGCTCGTGGCGGTTGTCTTCTCGTGGGCCACCCGGCACGAGGGCCCGCTCGGCCGGAGCCGCCTGGTCGGCCTCGCCGTCGGTTTCGCCGGGGTGGCCGTCATCGTCGGGATCGACGTGCAGGGCCCCGACGCTTGGGCCGTCGCCGAAGTGGTGGGGGTGGCCGTCTGCTATGCCGTCGGGCCCTTCATCGTGGATCGGCACCTGAACCAGGTTCCGTCGGTCTCGGTGGTCGGCGCCTCGCTCCTGTTGAGCGGCATCGGCTACGCGCCTTTCGGGCTTACCCACCTCCCCAGCCGGGTCTCGCCGGAGGAGATCAGCTCCGTCATCCTCCTGGTCGTCCTTTGCACCGCTACGGCGTTCATCCTCTACTTCGCGCTGATCGCAGAGGTGGGCCCAGCTCGAGCCACGGTGATCACCTACATCAACCCCGCGGTCGCGGTGGTGCTCGGGATCGTCCTCTTGCACGAGCACTTCACGGTCGGGCTCGCGTTCGGGATCCCGTTGGTGCTGGTCGGATCCTTCCTCGGCACCGGCGGGATCCGCCCCGACGGTCAGAGGTCCCCGGGGCAGGGCTCACAAACGCCGGTGCATGACGGACAGCCCGGCCAGCCCGGCCCGGGGGTTGGCGAAGGCCTCGGGGACCGTGGCCAGGACCTCGAAGCCGAGCGAGCGCCACAGGGCGACGGCGCTGGTATTCGTCTCGACGACAGCATTGAACTGCATCGACCGGAGCCCGGCTGAGCGGGCCCATTCCAAGATGTGCAGACCGAGGGCCCGGCCGACGGCGCGGCCGGAGGCGTCCGGGTCGACCATGAAGCTTGCGCCGGCCACGTGAGTGCCCCCGCCCCCCTGGTTCGGGCAGGCCGTGGCGCTCCCGGGCACCGGGCCGCCCTCGACCGCCACCACGGTGGTGCCCGGCGACGCCATTATCCAGCGCACCCGCGCGTCGGGCTCGGCGAGGTCGGGGGCGTAGCAGTAGGTCTCGCCGGCATCGACGATCGGGCGGAGGAACCGCCAGATGCCGGGGCAGTCGGCGTCGGTCGCTTCTCGGATCTCCATGTCCAGAGCTTGGCCCCGGGCTGCCGACCACCCGCCGGTAGCGTGCGAGCATGCCGCCCGAGATCGCGTCCTTGACCCTCGGCGACCCCCCGGGGCTGTGGGCGGACCTCGGTTTCGTGATCGAAGCGGACGCCGCATGGGTGAGCGGGATCCGCCACCTCCTAAGCGGGGCCGGCAACGGAATCCGGGAGTGGTCGCTCCGGGGCGCCGAGGATCTGCGCGAGCTCCCGGTGGCGGCCGGCAACCCTCCTGCGGCCGAGCCGACGCCCGCTCACCCGAACGGCGTGACCGGGCTCGATCACATCGTGATCGCCACCCCCGACCTGCGTCACACGATCGAGGTCTTCGAGGCTTGCGGGCTCGAGCTCCGACGAACCCGCGACACCGGCACCCCGGAGCGCCCGACGGCTCAGGCATTCTTCTGGTTGGGCGAGACCATCGCCGAGGTGGTCGGTCCGCTCGAACAGCCCCGGCCGGGGCCGGCCCGCTTGTACGGGTTGGCCTTCAGCGTCCTCGATCTCGGCGCCACCGCCGCCTTCCTCGGCGCCAAACTCCGTCCGGCCAAGGAGGCCGTGCAGGAGGGGCGCCGGATCGCCACCCTCGACCGCGCCGCCGGTTCGACGGTGCCGATCGCGTTCATGTCGCCCCACGTCTGACTGCCGCCACCTTCGCCGCCCCCTTTCGGGCGGTAGCGTTCTCTGTCGAGAACAGGGCAGTCCCGCCGGCCACCACGGTCCCCGGAGCGCCCCGGGGGGCTCGTGGCTGACCTTGCCAGAGTGGGGCCATCCGGCCACGTCGCATCGGAGCACGACGCCAGCGCGCCGCGCTCCTGGGCTTGGATCGGCCACCAGCGCAGGGGGGCCGGATGACCGCCATCCCGAGCCGGACCGAGGACACGACGGTCGAGTTCCTCACCGAAGCACTCCGATCGGGAGGGGTGATCGGTGGCGACACGAGCGTCGCCGAGATCGAGCACGAGCAGATCGGGGTCGGGGTCGGGATCGTCGGCCAGCTGGCCCGGCTCAGCCTCCGCTATGCGGGCGAGGCCCCTGGCGCTCCGGGGAACGTGGTGCTCAAGATCCCCTCCGAGTTCCCCGAGAACCGAGCCATCGGGAACTACTTCCACTTCTATGAGCGGGAGGGTCGCTTCTACCGGGAGATCGGCGAGAAGCTCTCCATGCGCACCCCGCGCTGCTACTGGAACCACATCGACCCCGATGCCGACGAGTACGGCCTCCTGCTCGAGGACCTGGGCGGGTGGACCAGCATCAGCCAGGTGGCGGGGGCCGGGCCCGACCGGGCCGCCCAGGCCCTGGGCGCCCTGGCCAGCCTGCACGCCGCCTGGTGGGACGGCGCCGGCCTCGACGCGCTCGACTGGATGCCGAGGATGGACGAGCCGCTCGTGCTGTCGGCCGGCGAGCAATTCCGGCAGGCCTGGGACAACTTCGTCGCCCTGTTCGGCGAGGCGCTCCCCGACGGAGCGGTCGACCTCGGGGCCCGCATCAAGGAGGTCTGGGGGGACCTCACCGTGTCGCTCCTCAAGATGGCCCCCACCACCATCTGCCACGGCGACTACCGGATCGACAACCTGCTGTTCGACGACGCCGGACCCGACCGGGTCGCCGTCCTCGACTGGCAGATCAGCTACAAGGGTCCGGCGATCTCGGACGTCGCCTACCTCCTCAGCCAGTCGCTCTCCGTCGACACCCGCCGGGCCCAGGAGCAGGCGCTGGTCCAGGGCTGGTATTACCGGGTGGCCGCGTCGCTCGAGGGTGGGTCGCCTGCGGGGATTGACGGCTATCCCTTCGAGGAGGCGTGGTCCCAATACCGACGGGCGGTGCTCGGCATGGCCGTGTACCCAGTCGTCGCGGGCGGCTCGATGGACCCTGCCAATGAGCGCGGCCGAGAACTGGTCGCGCTGATGGCCGAGCGGGTCTTCCTCACCTGCCTCCAGCTCGGGAGCGAGGAGTTCCTCGACTAGCCGACGAAGATCGAGAGCGGCAGGACGGCCGAGACGATGAAGTTGGGGACGTCGACGACCTGGCTGACCTTGAGGTCGACGGCGACGCTGCAGATCGCGTAGGCCTGCTGGGCCGAGTAGCCGTACTCGGCCCCCAGGTGCTCGATCATGGCCAGCAGCGCGTTCTCGGCCGACAGCCCGAGGTCCTCGGCGCGGCTCTCTCCCGCCGCGCTCACCGACAGCCCCGTGGTGGCGAAGTACGGGCCCGCAGGCGGCCCGGTCGGGCGGTCGGAGGAGAACTGGAGCGTCGTGATCCCCCGCTGGATCGCTCTCCCCTTGTGGAGGTGCAGCTCGAGATGGAGGGTGCCGCTCATCTCGATGGCAGTCCCGCACACCTCGCCGTCGCCCTGCGCGAAGTGGCCGTCGCCGGCCGAGAGCAGGGCCCCCGGCACGGACACCGGCAGAAACAGCGTCGAGCCGGCGGTGAGCTGCTTGATGTCGATGTTCCCTCCGACCTCGTGCGGCGCAATGGTGCGGAGCGCCTCGGTCGCGATCCGCTGATCGCTCGGCACGGCGCCCGCCGGATCGGGCTCGACGACCATGCCGCCGCGCTCGGCGTCGGCCCGCTCCCGGCGGACGATGGCCCCGAGGAGCTCATGGCTCGGGGCCAGGCCCACGATCCCTGGGAACGGCGCGCCGGGGATGGCGAGGCCGGGGATCTGTGGCGATGTCGCGTACCCGTCCGTGATCGTCCACTGCACGAGGAAGGGATCCGGGAAGTGGTCCCGCAGGAACCCGAACCCGGGGATCTGAGCGCTGAAGCCGTAGGTGTCGGGCTCGAGGTCGAGGATCCGGACCTCGAGCAGGTCGCCCGGCTCGGCCTCGTCGACGTACACCGGCCCGGTGAGCGGGTGGACGAGGTTCAGGTCGACCGTGGCCACCGAGGCCAAGCTGGCGTGCCGACCGAATTGCAGGTCGAGCGCGTCGCGCATCTGGAGCACGACGCGGTCCCCGGAGGCGATGTGGACCAACGCCTCGATGCCGGGATGCCAGCGGTTGTGTCCGCTGAGGGGCTGCTCGGCCAGGGTGGCGCCGAGGTCGACCCGCAGCTCGTAGGTCCTCGGCATGTGTGCGACTTTCCCCGTTCGATCAGCCCGTCGCGTTCTCCCATCGAGGCACAGCGGGCACCGACGTCGCCATGGCGACCGGTGAGCGTCGCCCCATGGTCGACCCCCGGGACTCTACGCGACGCCTCGACACGTCGACGATGTCGCGGACTGCCCCTTCTGCCGCCATCGACATTCCCGAACATGGACTGGGCGGGTGCGTTCTGGGATCTGCGTGGCCACGAGGCCGCGAACCTGGGTGGCCTGGATCTCGCGGGGCGCCGAGTGCTCGAGATCGGCCCGGCCTCGGGGCATCTCCCATGAGCGGCGGACCGTCATCGACGGAGCGATGCAGCCGATCCGGATGTTCACCGTGACCTCGTCCCACACGGCCGCGCCGCTCCCGCGCCACCCGGGCATCCATGTCGATCGAGCAGCACATCGAAACCCTGGAACAGCACGTCCAGCATGGAACGGGGGTTCGCCGATTACGTCGACCAACAACCGCGAGGTCGCCCACGACGTCGAACACCTCGTCGCCCCAGCTCAGGGTCATGGACGACTACATCGAGACCCTCGAGGCGAAGCTCCTGGGCCACGAACCCCCGACCGAACAATCCGCCTGAGCGCGACGGCCTGTTCCAGCGGGGGTCGACGCAACCCGGCCAAGCAACGCGAGGTCGAGGCCGACCTGGCTCCCTTCCGGACAGATCGTCCGACGACGGCTGGCGTCGATCGTCTCGGGACCGTCGTCCGGGGTGAACGCGCGCTCGGCCGAAGCCACGTCCGATACGGTCAATGCGATGACCGACGACGTCACGATCTTCCACAACCCGAGCTGCTCGAAGAGCCGGGGGGCGCTCGGCATCCTGGGCGAGCGCGCCATCGACGCACGCGTCGTCGAGTATCTCGTGACCCCGCTTACTCGTATCGAGCTCGAGGACATCGCCGGCAAGCTCGTGGGGCCGGTGGCGGATTTGGTCCGCCGTGGCGACCCGCGCTTCAAGGAACTCGACCTCGATCCGGCCGGCTACAGGACCGCCGGCGAGGTGATCGATCTCCTTCTCGCCCATCCCGAGCTGATGGAGCGGCCGGTCGTCGTGCGAGGTAACCGGGCGGTGATCGCCCGCCCGCCCGAGCGACTCGCCGAGGTCCTCGACCCGGTCTAGCCGGAACTGGCCACGAGCCGACCGGCCCGCGCAATGGGCCGAAGACCGAACCGGCTCCAGGACGGGTGACCGAACAATTGCGTCAGGCGAGCTCGCTGAGCGCGATCTCGCCCGCGACCGACCCGAAATCGATTCCCATCGGCCGCACCCCCAGCCTCTGGCTCGGGGCGACCGCACGCTCGGACTCGGCAACCGGGCGGGCAGACCACGTGGAAGGACCGAGGTTCCGGAGGACCACTGCGCCGGGCTCGCTCGGGTGGGCTTCGACCACCGCCACGGCTTGGTCGTACGCGCGGTCGCGGCGCAGGTGGTCGGAGCTCACCGTGCTCCCCTCCGAGAGCACCAGGCTCCGTCCGGGCAACCGGAGGATGGGCTGAGGCGGCGGGACGTTGCCGCACCGCCAGCACGGCCGGCCCGGCTCGTCGGGGTCGAAGAAGATCGCGGCGTTGCACCTGCAGGTGGCGTGCATGTCGGAGAGTCGAAGCAGTGCCCGGCGCCACACGCTCCCGGTCGGACGGCCCGACAGCGAGGCGTCGGTGAGCCCGACGGTGAACGACCGGGTCATGAGATCCCGGAAGAACTGCGGGTAGATGGGCCAATAGATGAGCATCGGGCTCTCGGGTGACGGTCGGTTCGAGTCGTCGTCGGGGTCGAACACGAAGACAGGCCCGAAGCCGAAGTTGCGAAGCAGCAGCTCGTGCTCGGAGGCGTGGTCGGTCTGGGCCCACGAGTAGCTGGAGACCGCCCTCAGGCCTTCCAGGGGATGGCCCCGCACGAACAGGATGAAGAGGAAGACGGCGAGCGACCACAGATCGGTCACGGTCGAGGGCAAGGCCTCGTCCCGCACCACCTCGGGTGCCATGAATTGGTTGGTGCCCTTGACGAAGACGTCGCCCCCGTCGAGGCCGACGTTGTCGTTGTCGATGACGGCGACCTCCGAGCGGATCGGGTCCACGTAGAGATTGTTGAAGCTGATGTCCCGGTAGCAGAGACCCGAGGAGTGGAGGGCGGCGAACGAATCGACCAACTTGCGGGCCACCGTCGTCAGGCTGCGAAAGGTCGGCTGGTCCTGGAGCATCCGGGCGAACGACACGTAGCGGGGCTCCAGCAGCCGCATGACGTAGCCGAACCCCTCCAGCTCGGCGCTCGTCACGATGTCGATGGGCCAGACAAAGGCGGGATTGGGGCGGGGACGGTCGACGAGCGCCTCGATCGAGGCACGGAGCGCCGCGGTGCGGTCCGACACCCGGAGCCACTTCATTGCGAAGACGCCGTCGCCGACGAAGGACTCGTGGACGACGCCCTGTCCGCCCTGCTGGAGCCGGCGCCCCACGGTCAAGGCCGAGCCGACCCGGGACATCGACAGGATGTCGCCCTGCTCGGGCAACCGGATCACCGGTCGGCCACCGCCAGCAGCACCGTGGTGTCGTCGCCACTCCCGTCGCTCGACGCGCACTGCTCGGTCCACGACCCGAGCCGGTCCCGCACCCAGCCGGTCCCCTTGGACCGCAGCATCTCGGAGAGGTCGGTGCCCACCGCGTCCTGCCAGGGCTCGGCCGCCTGGGCGTTGCCGAACCCGTCGGTCGCGGCGAGCATGCCGAGGACGGGGGTCTCGGATCGGTCGAGCACCGCGACGCGGAACGAGTCCGCCGCCCCGGGCTGACACAGGCTGGTCGTGTAGTGCCCGTCGAGGGACGGGTCGACGGGGACCGGCACCGCGACCGAGCCATCGGCGTGCAGCGCCACGACGTCGCCGTCGCCGATCTGGGCCACCACCACCCATCGCGGCAGGAGCACGAGCAGGAGCAGGGTGCTCCCATAGGCGATGGCGACCTCGTCGTCGTACATCGCCCGGACCGCCTCCTCCTCGGGGTTGAAGGGCCTGCGGTCGTGGTCCTCAGCGACGGCACGAGACCACCGGTCGACCACCCGGTCCACGAGTTCGGCCCGGACCGCGCCGGCGACCTGGTCGTCGGCCTCTAGCCCATCGAAGGTGCCCACAACGGCGGCGGCGGCGTCACACCCTTGCTCGACGGCCAGGCGAGCGCCCTGTTCGGACCGGAAGTGACGGGAGTGCCCGTGGCCGTCGGCCACGGCCCCGATGACCAGCCGGCGGGCCGGGTCGAGCACCCGCCACCCCTGAGCGTCCTGGTTGGGACGGTCGGTGGCCTCATGGGCGGCGCCGCGTGTGGACGCGGTCATGACGTCCCACCCTGCGGGGCCGGTCGACGCTTCAGCCGGGTTTGTCATCGCTCAGAGGATGCTCTGGTCCTCGGAGTCCTCGGGGCGCCCCGACCCGGTGCCCAGCAGCTGGCTCACGAGCGCCCCCTGGTCGGCGCCCGACTCGGAGAGCCGGGAGACCGCGATCGACGCGGCGACCAGCCGCTCGGCGATCTCCTCGGTGTTGCCAGCCACGATCACCGGCACCGTCGGGTCGCCGATGAATTGGTCCAGGAACTCGGACTTGGCGTCGTGGCCGATCGCGATGGCCAGCCGGAGCGCGGCCTGGCCGGCCGGGAAGGAAGTGAGCGCGGCGAGGCCATCGGCGAACTCGTTCCCCAAGTCGGTCGGACGACCGTCGGTGACGAGGAGGATCGCCGGCCTCAGCGCCCGGCTCTCCAGCCGGTCCGGGCCGATCGCTGCCGCGACCTCGCGGAATGCTGGCCCCATGTTGGTGTACCCACCCGCGACGGCGTGCAGCGCCTTCCAGCGCAGGTCGGCCACGGGAACCGGATCCGGGACGTGCCACACCGGGGCGGTCGCGAATCCGAGGACCCGCACCATCACCTGGGCGACCAGCTGGTCACGCTCCCAGTCGGCCAGTTGCGGGAGCATGTCGGCGATCGCGTAGTTGAGCGCCTGCATCCGGTCGCCAGCCATCGAGCCGGAGCAGTCCGCCATGATGATGAAGTGCAGCGGGCGGCGGGCGACGCCGCCTCCTGGCATGACGGGCTCCGAAACCGCGGTCACGGGCGGGCGCTCACTTGTGGAACGGCCCGGCGTGGTTGACCCACCAATTGTTGATTTGGTTCATGGTGTAGCCACGACCGGTGACCGCCTGGAAGAACGCGAACTCGCTCGGCACTTCCCAGACATAGGTGGCGCGCGCGTCATTGGCATTGTGGTTGGAGA
The DNA here is from genome assembly GCA_050743525.1 of Acidimicrobiales bacterium. Classification (GTDB taxonomy): domain Bacteria; phylum Actinomycetota; class Acidimicrobiia; order Acidimicrobiales; family RAAP-2; genus Palsa-461. Next base: position 6,731 of record JBOGFV010000022.1, on the reverse strand, counting down.
AGACCGTGTAGCACTCCAGCTTCTGGCCGGAGACGGGGGGGAAGAGATGGCTGTGCCAGGTGGTCACGCCATTGCCATCGCTTTGGTTCGGTGGGCAGTTCCCGCTCGCCCTTCCGGGGGCGAACCCTTCCGCCTTGTTGAATGAGGCCAGGCTGGTTTGGAAGTCGGCCTGGTTGTCGAACTGGTACGAGAACACGAGGCCGCCGATCGCGTTCACGTTGCAACCGATGATCGCCGTCATCCCGGTGAACTTGAAGTGCCCGACATTGGTCGTGCACGCGGCGACATCATCGGGGAGCAACTTCCTTAGCGGCGCCGACGAAGGAGAGGGCTTGAAGGGGCCGAAGTGGGTGCCGGCCGCTACTCCGACCAGGGCACCGAGCACGATCAAGAGCGCGACGAGCACCATCGGAGTGCGGCGCCGCCTCCGCGGTACCGCCACCCCGCCCGACACGACCGGAGTGGCAGGGACCGGGGTCGCGTCCCCACCAGGAGCCCCGGGGAGCACCGTCTCGGCCTTGTCCGCGCTCGGTTGGTTGACGGGGCTGGCCGGCATAACCGGCGCTGCCGGTCCCGGGGTCTCCACTGCCGGTGTGGGTGCGATCGGCACCTCGGCACTGTCGGCGACTTGGTGACCGAGGGCTCGAGCGAACTCGACCACCACCCAGCGGCAGCCCGCCGCGTCAAATGGGGTCTGCTCGGCCAGCTGGGCGGCCGCCAGGCGGACGGCGGTTTCCGGGTCCATCCCGTTGCCGACCTGCTCCTGGAGTGAGGCGGCGACCGACGAGCCGCCCGCCGCGACGATCAGGCTTACCTGGCGGGGCGAGTCCGGGAGCAGGTCGTGAAGGACGTTCTCCAGGATCGACGGCGTCGACAGCGCCCTCGTGCCGAAGTCCGACACGATGGATTTGAGCGCGTCGGCGGTCTTCCCCGATGGGTCCCAGACAGGATCGGGCACGGTCCTCCTTGTGGCCCGGGGCCGTGGCCGGCCCGAGCGTCCGTGGGGACGCGGATGTTACCCCCGCGCGCACTACCCGTCCCGGGCCGGTGGCGGGTCCGACGATCTGATGCGAGGATTCGCCGCCGTCGATCGCGTCGGAATCTGTGCTGCCGGGGGGGTAATGAGCAACATTCGAGTCGTCGTGGCCGGGAGCGTGCACGAGTTCGCGCCGCCGGGCATGGTCACCATCGGTCGATCGGCCGAGAGCGCCGTCGTGGTGGACGACCCGTCGGTCTCGAGGGAGCATGCGCAACTCATCTACGGCCCAGAGGGCTGGGTCCTGACCGAAGTGAGCAAGGGCCGAACCTTCGTCGGCGGCACCCCGGTCGATCGCCAGGTCATCACCGCCCCGACGGAGATCCACCTGGCCACTCCCGACGGGCCGGCGCTGCGGATCGAGCTCGCCCACCCCCCCGCCGCCGACGCGGTGATGCCGGTGGTGGGCGCAGGGGTCGGAGCCGCACCGGCACACCCGGACGCGATGCGCGAGTTCGCCTCTGCGCTCCACATCCTGGTGCCGCTGCGGAGCTGGCTCACCAACCGGGGATGGCGGACAGGCTGGCGGATCTTGGTGATCCCGTACGCGCTCTTGCCGCTCATCTTCATCCAGCTGTACTCCAACACCACCAACGCGACGACGCCGGGATGGGCTTACAGCCTGTACGTGGCCCCGCTGTGGGCGATCGCCTTCTACCTGCTGATCCGGCCCGGTCGGATCGGGAAGAAGGAGGTGCTGGCGGCGATCCTGATCATCGGGGCGGTCCTGGCGTGGATGCAGGTGGTGACGATCAACATCAACAACCACCTGTCCCTGAAACACTTCGGTGACGCACTCGGGGTCGGCTTCAACGAGGAGATCACCAAGGCGCTGCCGGTCCTTGTGATCGCCCTCGTGATCCGCAAGGCCCGGAGCAGCCGGTGGGACGTCCGCATGTGGATGTTCCTCGGCACCATCTCGGGATTGACCTTCGGCGTCCGCGAGGCCTCGGGCTACACCGCCGCCTCGGTGCTCCAGATCAACCACAACCCGGGTCTGGTGATCGTCGACCTGCTCGCCTTCGCCGAGCGGGTGTTCGTCGACGGGTTCCAGCACGCCATTTGGGCCGGCATGTCAGCCTTTTTCATCGGGATGGGGGTCAACTACGCCCGCCGCCGGATCGAGCTCATCATCGGCGGCATCGCGCTGGCCGCGGTCCTTCACGCCCTCAACGACTTTGTCCTCTCGCACTCGAGCACGCTGTGGCCGGGCGTGGCCATCCAGACGGTCTCCCTGCTGCTGTTCCTTGGCTACACGCTGACTGCGACGTCGATCGAGCGCCAGGTCCGCCGCTCGCCCATCTTCCGAGGCGAGTCGCTCCTGGCCGACGAGTTCTCCCAGTCGAGCGTCGGCGACAGCGGCTGACCGGGTCGGGAGGCGGCTGGTCTCACGGTGGCAACGACCTCTCCACCAGGGAACTTCTGGCCGCCCGGTACAATTCGGGGGTCCGGCTTCGCCTTGATCGCGCCGGGAGATGGCGAAGGCCGGAAACCGTTGGGGTTTGGGGGACAGAACTACGGGGACCACCTCCTTCCGCTGATCGCACAGCGGGGAGCTGCGGGCCCGTGATCCCGATGCGGACATCGGGGTGTACAGCCCGTTTGGGCGGGAGCATCCGACGGTCCTGGACCGTGGTCACCAGCCCGAACCGCTCGGACCAAGGACCTCGATCGTCGTCAAAACTGCCTAACGTGAAGCTCACCCACGCCTGGGGAGGACGATGATGCAGGGCCCATTGGAGGGTCTCCGAGTTCTGGACGTCACCGACGACAGCGGTCGCTTTGCGACCAAGCTGCTCGCCGAGTCCGGCGCATCCGTCGTCCAGATCTGCCCGACGACGCCAGGACCGGCCATGCGCGACGTCGAGGTGGTGGCCCAGGGCGGCCTGCTCGATTGGTGGTACGACGGCGGGAAGGCCCGAATCAACCTCGACCTCACCACCGACGCCGGTCGGACCGGATACCGCGCGCTGGCCGAACGGGTCGACCTCATCGTCGAGACGCAGGCACCTGGCGCGCTCGCGGACATGGGCCTCGACCACCCCGACCTGGCGCCGACCAACCGCCGCCTCGCTCAAGTCTCGCTCACCCCGTTCGGCCGGACCGGTCCCCGGGCTGGCTGGCAGACGAGCGACCTCGTGGCGGCAGCCATGGGCGGAGTTCTGTCGGTGTCAGGGCTTCCCGACCAGCCGATCAACCCGTGGGGCCGACAGGCCTTCAACTTCGGAGGTCTCCTCGCCGCGATCAGCGGCTTGGCGGCGGTCCGGGCGGCCGGGGTCACCGGGGTGGGCCAGCACGTGGACCTCTCGCTCCACGAGTCGGTCTGCTCCACGGTCGAGCAGCTCCTGTTCCAGTACTGGTTCGACGACCACCTGCCCTATCCGAAGGTCGCGTTGCGGCAGGGCTCGTTGCACTGGATCGGCGCCTACAAAGTGGTGCCGGCCAAGACCGGCTGGGAGATGATCACGCCCACGCCCAACGCGGTCGGTCTCATGACCTGGATGTTGGAGGAGCAGTTCGAGCCGGCGATCGAGCTGGCCACACTTCCTCCGGAGGAGTTGATCGGGAACCTCGGCAGGGTCATGGACACGATCGGAGAGTTCGCCAAGACCAAGGACGCCGGCGAGCTGTTCCACTCGGCCCAAGAACGACACATCGCCTTCGCGGAGGTCCAGACCGTGGCTCAGGTGGCCACCAACCCACAGCACGAGTACCGCAGGTTCTTCCGCCCAGTCGACTGGGCGGGTCCGGACGTCTCGATCCCCGGCCCCATCGCCCGGTTCCTGGGGACGCCCGCCCCAGCACCCCGTCCGCCCGGGGAGTTGGCTGACTTCGAAGCGCTCCTCGAGTCGTGGGGGCGGCCGGCCCCGGGGCCCGAGGAAGTGCCGGCCGAGCTGGACAAGCCGCTGAGCGGTCTTCGGGTCCTCGACTTGAGCCATGTGCTGGCCGGCCCGATGTGCACCCGGACCCTCGGGGATCTCGGGGCCGACATCGTGAAGGTCCAGACGACCGAGCGGGCCCGCACGGTGAACGACCCCGCTCACCCCTACTTCTACGCGTGGAACCGCTCCAAGCGGGTGGTCACCCTCAACATGAAGCACGAGCAGGCCAACGAGGTGATGCGCAAGCTCGTTGAGCAGAGCGACGTCCTCATCGAGAACTTCTCGGCCGGGGTGCTCGACCGCTGGGGCCTCTCCTATAAGGAGGTACAGGCCTGGAACCCGGCCATCGTCTACGTGACCATGTCGGGCTGCGGCCACGAGGGGCCGTGGGCGAGCCTGGTCACCTTTGCCCCCACCATCCACGCGATGTGCGGCCTCACCTACCTCTCCAACCCTCCCGGCCGGGGCGACCTCGGGCCAGGCTTCTCGCTCAACGACATCGCGGCCGGGCTGTCGGCTGCGTTCGCAGTACTGGCAGCGCTCGAGGGACGTCAGGCCACCGGTGAGGGTCAGCACGTCGACATCTCCCAGATGGAGACGGGCGGGTATCTGATTGGTCCCGCCCTGGTCGACTACCTCAACAACGGACGGGAGGCCCATCCCGAAGGCAACCGGGATCCATTCGAACAGCTGGCCCCGAACGAGTGCTACCGGGCCGCCGACGGCGAGTGGCTGGCCGTGTCGTGCCGGGACGACGGCGACTGGCAGCGCCTCGCGGGCGTCATCGGCGCGGCTGGCGACCCGCAGCTGGCGATGGTTGAGGGCCGCATCGAGCACCCCGAGGCCGTCGATCGACTGGTCGGCCGGTGGGTGGCCACGGTCGACGCCGACGAAGGAGCCGCTCGTCTCCAGGCTGCCGGCGTACCCGCCGGCAAGATCCAGACCACCGGTGACCTCATGGTGGACCCCCAGCTGGTCGACCGAGCCATGTGGCGGACATTCGATCACCCGACGTTCGGGATCCGGCCACACGACCGCTATCCCGCCATCTGGAGCGCGATGACGCTTGAGCCGTACCGGCAAGCCGCCGCATACCCGGGTGAACACAACTTCGAGGTGTACCCCGAGCTGCTCGGCATCGACGAGGCCGAGGTGGCCGAGGCGATGGGCGACGGCCTCTTCAGTTAGCCGAACGGGTCCTCGGCGGCCGCGGCCACCCAGTCGATCACCCATGTCCACGGACACCACCGATCTCACCCACCCCCAAACCACTCCTCGGTTCGGAGGCCGGGCCCATCGAGACGGGGGCCCTTTGGTCGCCCGCCCGAGGACGTTCGATCTGTCCGACGGCCTCGTCGTCGCGCTTTTCTGCGGTTTGGCCGTCGTCTGCTATGGCGAGCTGTGGGCCCGGGGGCTCGGTCACGTCTACCTGTACCAGAACGACGCCGTGCAAACGATGTGGTTCCTCAGTTGGATCCCATACGCGCTTGGCCATGGGCTCAACCCTCTCCACTCCGCCCTCGTCAACGTGCCACACGGCATCAACCTGCTCGACCAGACCTCGAGTCCGTTGCTCGGGTTCCTCCTCTCGCCGATCACGGTGCTGTTCGGCCCAACCGCCGCCTTCAACCTCGGTGAGACCGTCGCCCTTGCTGGATCTGCAACTTCGATGTACTTCGTGGTGCGTCGGTTCGTGCGTTGGCGACCGGCCGCCTTCGTTGCCGGCCTCCTCTACGGCTTCGGCCCCTACGAGATCGGCCAGGGCACCGCGCACCTCAATCTGAGCTTCTGCGTGCTGCCGCCCATCATCCTGCTGCTCGTCCACGAGATCGCGGTCCGATCCGGCCACCACGCTCGCCGTCGCGGGATCGCGCTAGGCCTGTTGGTCGTCGCCCAGTTCTTCGTCTCGACCGAGGTGCTCGTGACCACGGCCATGGCCGGGCTTCTCGTGGCGGTGGTGATCGCGGTCCGGGGGCGTCACCACCTCAAGGATCGTCTCCGGGACGCGGCGCTCGGCTTCGGATGGGCGCTTGGGATCGCCGTCGTCGTGCTCGCCTACCCCGCGTGGTACGCGCTGGCTGGGCCTGAACACGTCAACGGCCCCCTCCAGATGACGGCGCTGTACCGCGCCGACCTGCTTGGCCCGATCGCGCCCGATGGGTTGATCCGCATCGCACCAGCATCATTTGCCAACATGGCCAACCTGTTCGCCGGGAACTGGTCCGAGAACGGCTCGTATCTCGGGATCCCGTTGCTCATTGTTCTGCTCTCCGGAGCCGTGTGGCTGCGCCGACAGGCGGCGGCGCAGGTCGCGGCAGTCGTAGGCGTGGTCTTCTTCGTGTGCTCGCTCGGGGCGCGGCTGGTGGTCCGATCAGCCCCGATGGCCACTGCGACCGGAGCGCCCACTGGGGGGGTCCCGCTCCCGTGGGACCTCGTGAGCCGGTTGCCGGTCTTCCGCAACATCTTGCCGGCGCGCTTTTCGCTCTACGTCGCGATGGCCTCAGCCCTCTTGCTCGCCGTCATCGTGGACCGGCTCAGGTCAGGAACCGACGAGCCCGGCCCGGTGAGGGCGATTGGGGCTCCAGCGGCAGTGGCGGTCTTGGCGTTGATCCCGCTCATCCCGGCGGTCCCCTACGACTTCGCGCGCCCCGTCCCGATCTCGACCTACTTCGGCTCGCCGCTCGCAGCGCGGCTCCCGGCGGGCCAGGTTGCCCTCCTCTATCCGTACCCAAGCGCGGCCACCCCGGCCGGGGCGTTGTGGCAGATCCAGGCGAACATGCGGTTCAGCTTCCCCGGCGGGTACTACCTGGTGC
>JBOGFV010000021.1:0-19881 GCA_050743525.1 Acidimicrobiales bacterium | reverse complement strand
GGCCCGTATCCCCTCATCGTTTTCTCGCAGGGCTTTGACCTGTCGCCACTGTCCTACTCCGGACTCCTCAGTGGATGGGCGTCGGCCGGGTTCGTCGTGGCCGCACCGACCTATCCGGACACCGATCCGTCCGACCCAGCGGCGCTCGATGAGAACGACATCGTGAACCATCCGACCGATCTCCGCTTTGCCCTGAGCTCCTTGCTCACATCCGCCGAGCAGCCACACTCTGTCCTTTCGGGCTTGATCAACCCAGATGAGGTCGGGATCGCCGGCCACTCCGACGGCGGCGACGTGAGTCTCGCTGTCGCTCAGAATTCGTGCTGTCGGGACCCGAGCGTCAAGGCGATCGTCGTGTTGTCGGGAGCAGAACTGGCCGCTTTCGGGGGCATCTACTTCAGCGTGTCTCCGATTCCGATCTTCGTCGTCCAGGGCAGCGCGGACACCGTCAACGTTCCCGCCTGTAGCGCCCAGATCTACGACGGAGCTATCTCGCCCAAGTACTACCTCGACCTGCTGGGAGCGGCGCACGAGCCGCCCTACATTGAGTCGGGCACCGACGAGCAGATCGTCGCTCGGACGACGACGGAATTCTTCGACGCCCAACTGAAAGGTGAACGTCGCGCCGCGGCCTTCCTCCAGGTCGATGGCACGGTCGAGGGTGTCTCCCAGCTCACCACCGCTTCGACCGCCCCACCGGCGCCGGGGAGCTGTCCTGGAGCTCCAGGGTGAGGGGGCTGGCTCAGACGGGCTCCGAGTGGCAACACGCGTAGCCACCGGTGGTCGTCGTCGGGAATCGACCGATCCCTGAGCGCCCAACCTGGGCCGCGATCGATCGGGGAGAAATGCGGGCGCGTCTCCCGAGACGAGCTCACGCCCGCTCGGCCGGTGCCCCGCCTTCCCCGTGCCCGGCGCACTGCTTGGTCGCGGGCACGGCATCCCCATGCTCTGGACCCTGTCATGTGTCCGACAGGTGGGACCGCGATACTTCCGGCATGCGGCTTGGCCCTGAGACGGTTGGACCGCGTGGACTGGGGGTTCTCGGCGCAGCAGGAGTGCTCGGGTTGGTCCTGGCGCTGCACGGCGCTGGCCACGGGCTGGTGGTCGCCGGAGGAGCACCTGGGATCTCCTCGACCCAAGGCAGCGGCGCCACCGGGAAGGGCGTTCGGGGCGGGTCGGCCACGACCACCACCACACCAACGACCACCGCCACTACGACCACGGGGACTTCGAGTCGCGGTGCATCTCGCACCCAGAAGCTCGGACCACCGCTGTCCTCAACGCCGTACGCGCAGTACGCGTACGAACTCTACCCGACCAAGCAGACCTCCAGCAACCCGTCGGCGACCACCGGCTTTCACGTGCTCATCACGCCAAGCGGCGCCACGGTGACCGTCAAGGTCTCTGCGTCCGGGAGCGGAGCAGCCCCGCAGAGCTCGAGTTACCCGGTCACCGACCGGATCTACTTCGTCGAAACGAGCTTTGGGGACGATTCGGGGGATTCGGACTACAGCTTCGGGGACGACGGGCTGCTGGTGACCAACTCCCAGGGTCGGCTCGTGCGGTGACCCCCGGGCCGCGCCAGCATGGAGGAAGCGCCCGAGCTCGGGCAACGGAGACGCGCTCGCAACCGAGCGCCGCCGCGGCCGGGCGCAACCGCCCAGCAGGCCGTCGGATCTCAGGGACGACCGCGCCGACTTCGGTCCCAGGCCTAAAGCGGCTCGCTGGTGCGGCCGAGACGTGGGCCCCGACCATCGCCCGGATGTCGCTCGGATTGGTCCTGGCCTGGTTCGGCTATCACGAACTGGTCGCCCCGGGCCTGTGGACCGGCTATGTGCCGGTGCTCTCGGCCACCTCGCACAGTGCCGAGCTGGCCGTGCTCGCACACGGCTGGCTCCTGATCGTCCTTGCGTCGGCATTGGTGGCAGGGGTCGCCCCGCGGTTTGCCGCAGCCCTGGCCTTCCTGCTTTTGCTCGAGATCGTCCTGTCCCTGATCGCCTCGGCGGGGCTCTCGGACCTCGTGCTGCGCGATGTGGGGGTCCTCGGGCTCTCGGTGGCGGTGGTTGGAGCGAGGCATCAGCGCCTCCTTCTGCAGCGGTGAGCTCCTTGTGACGCTCTGAGGGCCCGGCCGGGTCAAGGGGGCCGACTCTCGGGCTCGAGCGCCCGGGATCGCCAGGGTCTGTGCCCGTCGGCCCGGTAGCCGGACTTCACAGAGCTTGCCCGAAGACGACGACATAGGACGGCATCTTGTCGTCGGGTCTGTCTTGGTGGAGAAGCGCCCCGCAGGGCGAGGTCGACCTGGATGGGTGACGATGACCCTCTCCGGGGACAATATCCGGTCACCGTGAGAGCCGACTTCACGTGACCGTCGGCTCGGCCTCATACTGTGTGGGTGATGGAGGATTTCGCCCGCGGTCGCTGGTTCGACGCGGTGGCCAGCTGGCAGGCCATCCGCCACCAGCGCAGGAAGTGGGAGGGTCGGGTCGAGACGTGGGACTCGCACAGCTCCTCCACGATGAAGACCGTGATCGATTCGCTGATCAGTCAGGTCGAAGTCGCGCCAGGGGTCGTTGCCATGGACCTCGGGACCGGGACCGGACCGGTGGCGCTGCGACTGGCGGCCCAAGGAGCCGATGTCGTGGCGGTCGACGTCAGCCCGAGCATGATCGGGCGCCTGTTGGAGAAGGCTGAGCGGCTCGGCCTTTCGGGGGTGAAGGGAAAGGCGACCCCCATAGAACAGCTCTGCGAGCCTCCCGATGCTTATGACCTCGTAGTCTCCAACTATGCACTCCACCACCTCCGCGACGCCGACAAGGCCCGACTGGTGCGCTCGGCATTTGGATGGCTGCGGCCGGGTGGTCAACTGCTCATCTCGGACATGATGTTCGGGCGCGGCGCGACGGCGGCCGATCGCCGAATCATCACCCAGAAGGTGCGAACGCTGGCCGCACGGGGGTTGCCCGGGTTCTGGCGGATACTGAAGAACTCATTTCGATTCATGATCCGGGTCCAAGAGCGACCACTCAGCCAGAGCGCGTGGCGGGATCTCTTGACGGCCGCTGGCTTCACCGATATCCATGCCAGATCGGTGGTGGCCGAGGCTGGCCTCGTGTCGGGTCGCAAGCCCGTGGCCAGTCTTCCCTCGACTGCTCCTCGCCAAGCTCGAAGGCGATGATCGGTCCGGTTTCATCGGCGTGGCGCCGAGCGTGCCGGCCTCCAGCGACAGTCCGCTCGGCCACGCCGATCGCGCCCAGACCGGCCTCAGCGGCCACCCGGGCGGTGTTCCTCGCGCTCGGACCGTTGGGACGATGATGCCGGCTGGCCAACGGCTCCGCTTGAGGGCGCGACGCTGACCAGCCCGGGCCGCGCCAGCGGTCGGACTGCCCTCAGGATTGGACCTCCGACTCAAAAGACAATGACCGAGCGGGCCACCTCGCCCGCCTGCATCGCCTTGAAGCCCTCGTTCACCTGGTCGAGGGCGATGCGGGCCGAGATCAGGTTGTCGAGGTCGAGGCGGCCCTGCAGGTACAGATCGACGAGGCGCGGCATGTCGGTCCGGAACCGGTTGGACCCCATGAGCGAACCCTGGAGCTTGCGCTCTCGGATCAGCGAGAGGCCCGGGACCTCGACGGTGACCCCCGGCCGGATCAGCCCGACCACCGTGGCGGTTCCCCCGGCCCGGAGCATCCCGTAGGCAGCCTCGGCGGTCTCCTTCAACCCGATGGCCTCGAACGCGTGGTGCACGCCGCCCCCGGTCATCTCGAGCACCGTCGCCACCGGGTCGACGGCCGAGCCATCGACGGTGTCGGTCGCCCCGAACCGTTCGGCCAGCTCGAGCTTGAACGGCACCCGATCCACGGCGATGATCCGGCCGGCCCCGACCAGACGAGCCCCCTGGATCACGTTGAGCCCGATGCCACCACAGCCGATGACCGCCACGGTCTCGCCAGCCTTCACGGCGGCGGTGTTGACCACTGCACCAACGCCGGTCATGACGCCGCAGCCGATCAGCGCGGCCCGGTCGAGCGGGATGTCCTCCACGACCTTCACCAGCGCGTTCTCGTGCACCAGCATGAGCTCGGCGAAGCTCGAGAGCTGGAAGGACTGGTTGACGGCGGTGCCGTCCTCCAGGGAGAGCCGGGACGGCTCGCCGCTTCGACGACGCATCTCGGTCGACTCGCAGCGGTTGGGGTAGCCGCCGACGCAGTGGTCGCAGTGCCCGCAGAAGACGGACAGGCAGCTGATCACGTGGTCGCCCCGCTTCAGGTAGTCGACGAGCTCGCCGACCGCCTCGACCACCCCCGCCGACTCGTGCCCGAGGCAGGTCGGGAAGCGGCCCGGGAGCGAGCCGTCGATCACGTGCAGGTCGCTGTGGCAGAGCCCCGCCGCGCCGGTCCTCACCAGCACCTCGCGCGGGGCCGGGTCGGCGACCACCAGCTCGGTGATCTCGAGCTCGCCCGGACCCTTGTGCAGCACGGCACCGCGCACGACCTTTGTCTAGGCCCCAAGCGGCGGGACCGCCAACCGGCCCTTGTAGATTGGCCCGCATGCTGAGCCCCGAGGAGCTTCGGGCCCGCGCCGACGCTCTCGGGTGGTTCCACCGCATCGACCTCGGCCAGGGCGTCACCACGAAGGGACTGTCGACCGGCCCCTACCTCGGGCCCGACCAGATGCCCGACCTCACCAACAAGTCGGTCCTCGACATCGGGGCGTGGGACGGCTTCTACTCGTTCCAGGCCGAGCGGCTGGGTGCCTCCCGGGTGGTGGCGCTGGACCACTACGTGTGGGGTGTCGACCTGCCCCGGCGGCAGGCCTATTGGGACGACTGCGCGGCCAAGGGGACCCTCCCGGACCACGGTCGGGACACGACCGACTTTTGGCTGCCTGAGCTCCCGGGCCGCCGCTCCTTCGACTTCGCCAAGGAGGTCCTGGGATCGAAGGTCGAGCCGACGCTGGCCGACTTCGCGACCGCCGACCTCTCCTCCGTCGGCCGCTTCGACGTCGTGCTGTACCTGGGGGTCCTGTACCACATGAAGGAGCCGCTCAGCGCGCTCGAGCGGCTCCGATCGGTGACCAACGAGGTCGCGGTGATCGAGACCCAGGCCGTGCACGTCGACGGCCTCGAGGCCCAGAACCTGATCCAGTTCTTCGGCGGCGAGTTCATCGGCGACTACGGCAATTGGTTCGTCCCCACGATGGACGGGCTCCGCCAGCTGGCGCTGGCCGCCGGTTTCGCTCGCATCGAACCGGTCGTCTCGGCTCCGCCGGTGGCCCAGCGCTCGCTCGGGTCCCGGGCCCGGCGCGCCCTCGGCCGGGTTCCCGCCGCCGGCCCGACCACCCACCCCGACCTCACCTATTACCGGGCCGTCGTGCACGCCTTCGTCTGAGCGCGCTCGCCTCCGGGTCAACGCGCGGACGAGGATCAACCGCTACGGTGCCACCCCGGAGGATGCCGACGTTGTCCGCCCGCGAGGCCCGATGGCTCGCGATCGAGGCGCAGGGCCTGGCCAAGCCCAGGCCAGCGGGCGCCCGCCGGCCCGGGAAGGGGCAGCTGGTCGGGCTGCTCGACCGGCTCGGCACCCTCCAGCTCGACGCGGTCAACGTGCTCGAGCGGACCCAGTTCCTGGTGCCGTTCGCGCGCCTCGGCGCCTACGACCGCGACGACCTGCGGTCGCTCTCGGGCCCGGGCCGACCGTGGTTCGAGTACTGGGGTCACGCCGCCTCGCTGCTGCCGGTCGAGCTGTACCCGCTGTTCCGGCCCCGAATGGCCGCGTTCTCCCACGACCAGGTCGACGGCCCGGTCGCCCAGCGGCGCCGGGCCGCCTGGCGGACCGCCCACGCCGACTACCTCGCGGCGGTCCTGCGCGAGGTCGAGGAGCGGGGGCCGTTGGCCGCGTCGGAGCTGGCCGACCCGCGGCGGCAGGCGGGGGAGTGGTGGGACCGGCGCAGCCTGGGCCGCCGGGCGCTCGAGCTGCTGTTCGGCGACGGCGTGCTGGCCGGCTGGCGGACCACCAACTTCGAGCGCGTCTACGACCTGGCCGAGCGAGTCATCCCGGCCGAGTTCCACTCCGCGCCCTCACCAAGCCTGGAGGAGTCCCAGCGCGAGCTGCTGGTGCTCGCGGCTCGCTGCCTGGGGGTGGCCACCACCGCCGACCTGGCCGACTACTTCGGGGTGCGGCCGGCCCAGGCCAAGGTGCGCGTGGCCGAGCTGGTCGAGGACCGCCGCCTCGAGGAGGTCGCCGTCGAGGGCTGGCGCCAGCCCGCCTACGCGGTCGGCCCGGTTCGACCCCGGGCGCCCCGGCGCGCCGTCGGGACCCTCCTCTCGCCGTTCGACTCGCTCATCTGGAACCGGGACCGGACCGAGCGGCTCTTCGGGTTCCGGTACCGGATCGAGATCTACGTGCCCGAGCCACTCCGCACCCACGGCTACTACGTGCTGCCCCTGCTCGTCGGCGATCAGCTGGTCGGGCGGTTCGACCTCAAGTCGGACCGAAAGACCTCGACCCTGCGGGTGGCCGGCGCCCATGCCGAGCCGGGGGCCGACGATGGGACCGTTGTCGAGGCCGCCGTGCCCGAGCTGCGGGGCATCGCGGCATGGCTCGGAATGGAGCGAGTCGCCAGCGCCGGGCGCGGGGAACTGGCCGGACCCCTCGCCCGGGCCCTGGCCGCGCGCGTCAGCTCGAGTTGACCCACAGCCAGACGGTCAGCCCGACCCCGGTCGCCGCGACGATGATGCGCAGCAGGGTGCCGGGCAAACGACAGGTCACCGCCGGCCCGACGGAGCTGCCGGCCAGCATCCAACACCGAACGACAGGGCCGGCAGCCAGTGCACGGGCCGAAAATCGCGAACGCGATGGCGGCCACGACATCGAGCGCCGCGAAGATCACAGGTGCCGTTGCGCTCGTCGTCGGGGCACGTGGCGTGCCCGGCCGGCCAGCGCGTCGCCATCAGCCCCACCCCAAGACGGCGGTGGACGGGCCTGGCTCAAGATCCAACGCAAGAGCTGCCCGCTACGAGCGTCGCGCGCCAAGTGGCGCCGGACGCTCGTCGGTCGCCACGAAGGACCCCTCCAGGTGGCCGGTTTCGATTCCCGCCACCTCCAAGAGCGGCTTGGTTGCGAAGGGGCAGGCCAGGAAGCTGCTGGAGGTGCGCCGACACCTCGCTGGACACAGATCTGACCCAAGGCGCCCGCTTTCGGACCCTCAGGAGGGACCCGGGACCCGGGACCCGGGACCCGTAGCCGTGGTCTCTGGCGCCACGCGGACCCGATCGACCCGCTGGACCAGCCCCTACGACAGACGGTCCCTCAGGAACTCACGGAGCACCAATGCGGCCCGGATGTCCTTGTCGCGCCCGACCTCCTCCATGGACCGGAGCACGTCTTCCTGGCCGACTCGGATCCGGACCGAGGATCCCACCAGTTCGTCGAAGCCCGTCGGGGCCCGCTGCGGGCGAAAGGCGATGTCAAGGGTCCCCGCTGCGCAGGTCAGGTTCAGCATCGCCATCCCCGCCAGCGACGCCGCGTCGTGGTCGAAGGCAAGTCCTTCATCGAGGTCGTCCATCCGGAAGCGGGCATCGAGCTCCTCGAGGGCCGCGGAAAGCCGGCGCAGATTCTCGACCTCACGGCGTGGAGTCACATCGACGTCGTGGGTAGCCTCGAGAGGGGCGCCCTGCGCGACGGCCGCGCAAGCACCGATGATGCGACGTAATCGACTCGGTGGCGGTTGAGGACGGCCAGGATGTCCTCGGCCGACAGCTCGGGTCGCATCACCTTTTTTTGGCGTTGGCGGCAAAGCTGGAGACGTTGCGGCGATGGCGCTGCTCGACGCCGGCAATCTGCTCCTTGGATCGCCGGGCATGACGTTCCGCCAACACACGGTCGTGGTCGTCGAGCTCGGCCAGTCGGAAACGAAGCTCCATCCCCGCTCCGGCGAGGATCTTCTGCAGGATCGGAATGCTCGGCTCGCGCTTGCCGGTCTCGATGCGCGCGATCTCGGACTGCGCGACCCCGGCGCGCTCGGCCAATTCGCGCTGCGAGAATCCGGCCTCGAGCCGGGCCAACTGGAGGAATGCGCTCGCGGTCGTCGGCGGCGCAGGCATCTTGCTCATGCTCCATGATAGCCGATCGGTTATCGAGGGCGAACGGGGCGCATGCTGGACCACTGCTCGCCGTGCCGATTGGGACGCTCATCGGGTTCGCCAATGTGGCGTGGGACGGAGGCGACCACGCCTTCCTGCTCTATCCGAAGGTGCGCCCTGACCACCAAAGATGAGGCATCGGCACCGAGCTGGTCCGGTTGGCGGCCGACCCCTCCTGAACAATCGTGTGTTGGGGGTCCCAGATCGCCGGTACTTGGGAATGGGCCCGATGGGTCGATCGGAAGCGGTTCACATGAGCCCACGGAGTTCCTCGACGGCCAGATCGTCGCTCATCGCAGGAAGATGCCTGCGAAGCTCCAAGGCGGCGTTGATGGCAGCCATGAAGGCGGCTGTTTCGATCTCCTCAGGTCCGGCTTGTTCGAACCAACTGACCACATCGGACCAACGCCATAGTCGACCTCTCTCCATCCCATGCGAGATTGGTGGGGGAAACCCCCCAGGGCCACGGCGACCAGCAATGAGGAGCCGGACACTCTCCCTTGAGCGATCGAGGCGATCAGCGATGTCGGACATCGTCACGATGTCGTCCGGTTCAACTCGAAGGATGCGAAGACCCCCGATGGACTCCACCTGATGAAAGGCAGACAACACAGCATCGGCGAGACTATGGGCCTCTCGGAGGAACTCTCCGTAGCCCATCCCGTCGATCACGCCGAATGTTGCGTCGTCACAGCCTGCCTCGAAGAGGGCGCGAGCCACCTTCTCTTGCGAGAGGTCTCCATCGATCACAAGAGTGAACTCGAACTCAGTCATCGCTGCTCTCCTTCTCGCTGCATCGGTAGACGGCCCGCTGGATCTGCCGGGCGTGGTTGACCGGAACCTTTGGTGTCGACCAGATCCACACCAGGCAATGGTGTCCCTCTCGGCCGCAGACGGCCTTGCCCCAGGGATGCCCAGGTCGTGGAGCCTCCACCGTCCATCCACGGCTTTCGGCAAACTCGAGCACCACCTCGACCTCCTTCTTGGGATGCCTTGGTCGATTCGGCACTGTTGACGTATTACAACAGTGTGTTGCTATCTGTCAACGGATCTAGCGGCCTCCGTCCCGATCTTGGCTGCATGAGGTAATTGAAGCGCGTTCAATTCCGGGGACACCACGGGACACGCGGACCGCAATGACGGCGCATACCAGTGGGTGCGACGGAGTACCACCGGGTTCCACTGCGTCCCATCGTCTTCGCAGGTAAGGTCAAGTCGGTGCCGTTGACGTGGAGTCATCGCCGACGGCGGCCATCCTCCCAAACAGCCCACCTCCGAGTGCCAAGCGCGGTATCGGGCCGACCGCCCCCCGGTCGAACGCAAGATCTCCCGCTTCGTGCGCCACCCCTGGGGCGGGCGCAACGCCCGAGTGCGCGGCATGCGGAGGATCGCGACCGACGTCGACACCCGGGCCGGCGCCCTCACCCGGCCGGCTGGCCGTGCTCGGGCTCTATCACGACGGCGCCCGATGGAGCGTGGCGGGGCTGTAGCTGGCACCGGTGCTCCGACCTCGCCGCTTGAGCGCGCTGACGGGGGCGCTATCCAATCGCCAGCTGGAGCGCGGTCACCACGTCGGGGCCGACCGCCAAAGGTCCACCAAACACGTAGGCCTTAGTGCTGGCGGCAAGGGTGGCCAGGTAGGGAGTGATCTCGGGCGGCAGCGGTGAGCCGGGGTTCACGAGCAGGATCGGCCCCAGGCGAACACCGGTCGCCATGAAGACCCCGCCGCCAAGTGCGTCCGGGAATTCGGCCGCTGTCGCGGCGCCGAACACCGACGGATGCGGGAAGAAGTAGTTCGCCACGGCGGTCGACGTATTGAAGAGGTCCTGACCGTAGATGGCAGTCGCGCCGGCGTCGGCTCCGCCAGCGGCGAGCGGTCCGCCGATGGCGAATCGGGTGTCCCCTGGGTGCTCGACGATATAGGCGTAGGTTTCAAATGGCTCGGAAGAGCCATCGGTGAGAAGGATCGCTCCGTGCTCTTCGATGGCAGCTGGCACCGCGGAAAGCGCGTCATAGAAGCCGAGTCCAGTGGCTTCGAAGATGGTCGTGGGGTTGCCGAGCTGCTCGGCGATGTCCACCGCGGTCGCGTACTCGTCGGCTCCCGCCTCTCGAACTACCTGATAACCCAGAGCTTCCAGGCTGGCGTCGATGTTGGGACTCAAGGCCAGGTTGCCACCGAGGATGTAGACCGTCTTACCGATCGGAAGCACCCGCTGGATCTCCGATAAGACCCGGGGGTCGAGGGTCGAACTGGCGGGGGCACCCTCGGTGATCAGGAGTGGGCCGTTGACCGCGGCGGCAAGCGGACCGCCGGCCAGCGCGTCTGAGAAGAAGTCATCTCGGGCCAGCACCACACCGCCAGCCGAGTCCTTGATTGGGAACTCGGCCTGAGAGATCGCAATCGAGGTCCCAATCGCGTCGACGCCATAGATCGGGGTGATGGATGGGCTGCCCGTGCTCAGAGCTGGCGAGCTCGCCAGTGCGGTCAGAGTGCCCGAGGCGGTGGACATCTCCAACGCGCTGAACGGGTAGGTATTCGGAGCCGAAGGAGCAAAGACGCCGGGACCACCTCCGACCTGGGAACCGTAGGTGATCGTGCAGGAACTGCCACTGGCCAAGGTCACACCCGAGACCACGATCGAGGAGCTCGCGACCGACACCATCCCGCAGGTGGAGGTGACGTCGCCGGGTGCCGAAAGGGAAACTGAGGGCGGCGACCATCCAGGCGGCACTGTCAACTTGAGCTCCCCGGAGTTGAGCCCTCCCGGCGCGGTCGTATAGGTGAAGACGAAGGTGTCACCCGAAGAACCAACGGCGACCGATGAGGGGGACACACTCATGGTTCCCGTGCCGTCGGGCGCGGCCGTGATGACCACCGCGGCGGCCGGAGATCCGGCCGACTCGCTGTCTGCGGTCACCGAGAACTTCGTGTTGGCATAGGACCCTGCTGGCGGATTGGTCACACCCTCAACAGTGAGCGTCGCCGAGACTGCGGGAGCCAACGTGCAGCCGGCGCCCACGGTGATGGTCACGGTGGTGGCGCTCGTCGAGGCCGTCGTGGAGCCCGTACAGCCGGTGAAAGCAGATCCAAGCCCGACGATGGGGCTCGCCGGAATCACGAACCCGGGGGCGAACACGACCACGATGGTGTCCGGTCCGCTCGAGCCGGCGCCCGAGTTGAAGCCGATCGTCCACGTGGTGTTGGCCGCACCCCCGAGCATGGAAGAGCCGCTGAAGCTCACTCCCGACACCACTGTGGCTGACGCTGGAACGGCATCGAGGGCGCCTCCCAGACCTCCGACGAGCAAACCAAGCAACAACCCGATCGGGACGATCGCGGCCAACCGGCCGGAGCGCCCCCGCTGGAGTCGCGGTGCTCGCCGTGTCACCTTCCGCGCGTTCTGCATTGCTGGTCTCCGCTCGCTCGTCATCGACCGCGTGTACAGCTGTTGCGCACTAACGAGACAACGAGCCAGCAGCTGCACACCAACCAGGTAGCCCCCATCGGCCGAACCAATAGTAACTAACCAACTGATCACTCGCGACGCCGGGGTCCAGTGCGCAGTTGCATATCCCGAGGCCAGAGTGGTCGGATCTTCGGGCGAGCACCATATGGCAAACTCGATCGGTGCGCGTTCGAGTGCGACACGTCGCAACTCCGCATCAGCGATACCTGACCGCGGCGTTTGCAACCGTGGGACTGCTCGTCAGCGGCTTGGGCGTCGTGATTGTCCAGCAGGCGCCAGCAGCTGCAACGGCCGTTGCACCTGTGGTGACACCCAGCTCGACCCCTGCCCTTGCCCTCGATGCCCCTGACCCCGACATTGTTCTTGCCGATGGGGTGTTCTACGCCTTCACCACTGGGACGACCTGGGGTAATCAGATCGCCATCGCAAAGACGACGTTCAGCGACCCCCAGATGGGATGGACGACTCTCAACGGCCAACCGTCAGGATCGAGCGCCTTCGCCGAGAACGGCGATGCCGCGCCTCCTGCTGCCTGGGAGTTGAACAACACAGCGAATTCACCGGGGGTCTTTCAATACGACGGCGAATGGATCATGTTCTACGACGCCGAACAGCGATCGAGCGGCTACTACTGCATCTCGGTCGCCACCGCGTCGACAGTGACCGGACCCTACGCCGACACGTCTTCGGGTCCCCTCGAGTGCCAACCCTCATTCGGCGGCTCGATCGATCCCCAGCCCTTCATCGACCCGGCCACCGGGGTCCCATACCTGCTGTGGAAGAGCAACGACGGATCGTCCTCGCAGTCATCGAGCGTGTGGTCCGAACCGATCGCATCGAACGGGATCAGCCTGACCGGGTCGCCGACCGCGATCTTCACCATTGCCTCGGATCCCTACCCCTGGCAGTCCACGACGGACGATCCTTCCATGGCCTTCGCAGGCGGGAGTTACTACCTCTTCTTCTCTGGGGGCAACTATCTGGCGGACAGCTATTCGACCGGCTACGTCGTGTGCAGCGGACCCAGCGGCCTCTGCGATCAGAATGAGCCCTCCGACCCGATCCTGAGCGGCCCCGGTGGGGCCGGCGGCGGCACGGTCTTCACCGACGCATCGGGCAGCTGGTGGATCTCCTATCAAGCGTGGGCGCCTGCCGGCTGCACGAACTACAGCTGCGGCGGCCAACGCGAGATGTCCATCGCTCCCATCTCGCTCCCCTCAAGTGCCGCGGCGCGACCGCCACCACGGACATTGCCGGTGCAGCGAATCTATGGCACCGACGCCATCGGGACTGCGATCGCGGTGTCACAGGCCGAGTTCCCGAAACCCGGCTCGGCCAAGGCGGTGGTGCTGGCGCGCTCGGACTTCTTCACTGACGCATTGGCTGGCGGACCACTGGCGGCACAGGTGGGCGGTCCGCTCCTCATCTCCCCTGGCGCTTCCATGAGCGCGACCCTCGACCCCCGAGTGTCGACCGAGATCCAACGGGTGTTGCCCGTCGGTGGGACGGTCTACGTCCTGGGAGGCGATCTGGCGCTCAGCGCTGATATCGATTCGGCCCTCCAAGCGATGGGCTATCGCACCCTGCGGATCGCCGGCACCGACGAGTTCGCCACCGCAGTCGACATCGCCGAACAGCTCGGCAGCCCGACGACCATCTTCGAAGCGACCGGGCTCAACTTCCCAGATGCCCTTTCGGCGGTGCCGGCGGCCATCGAAGACCACGGCGCCATCCTCCTCACCAACGGTTCCTCGGAATCCCTGGGGACCTACGCCTACATCGTCGAGCACCCTGGCGATACTCGATACGCCATTGGCGGACCGCTGGCGGCCGCAGGCGCCGACGGGGGCGCGATGCCGGTGTATGGCCAGGACCTCTACGACACCTCGGCCGCCGTGGCCAGCACCTTCTTTCCGCACGCCACCGTGTTTGGAGCCGCCACCGGCTTCGCCTTTCCCGACGCTCTCTCTGGTGGGCCCTTCATAGGCGCACAAGGGGTACAGGGACCGATTTTGCTGGTCGACCCGTCCTTGCCCTTGCCGCCGAGCATCGCCAGCTACCTCGCCGGAGACGCCGCGCTGACGAGCGGGTATCTGTTTGGCGGTCCTCTCGCGGTCAGCAACGACGTCAAGGCGGCTCTTTAGTACGCCTCGGGCAGCCCTTTCCGACTCCGGCTCCCTACTACTGCACGAGCTGTCGCGGGAGTCGAAACGGCGGCTGTCTCGCAGTCAGCCGCCGTGTGAGCAGAGTGACCTCTCAGAAGAGAGCCGAAGCACCGACCCACACGGTCAGATAGAACGCAGCCGAAAACGACAATCACCAGCCCCAAAGGCTTCAGCAACGTGCAATCGACGTCATGTGACCGAACCCTTTCGCAGCAAAGCGCCAAGCCACGAGGCATTCGAGCCAGCAGGTGGATTCTGGATGGTTCTCGAAATCGCAGCCACGGCCGAACGCGAGCAGGTGTTCGCGGCGGCGTTTCTTCCTTCAGACTCTGGCGTGACGCCCGGAAGCTCAAGGCCATCTACGGTGTGTTGCGAGTCCGCCGTGGCCCTCTGCCACGAGGCGGCCGGACAGCTAGCCGAGGATTCGGGAGTGGCGACCGTGGACGTCGACGATCGAGGGGATTCGGAGTGCCCCCCGTCAGACCCGGAGGCCTGGTCCCATGAGCAGTGGATCGCGTGGCTAGAGGCCACCGACGATGTCGGGTCGCCCGATCCACCGGGCCCGGTCACCTCGGCCGGCCGGATCACCCACTCCGCTGGAGGCCAGGTGCTCGGCCCGACGATGCTCGCCTTGGCCCAGGCGATGTTCGGACGCCGGGATGACGACGTCGTCGTGGTGGCCGAGGCGCCGGGGGAGGGTGGCTCGGAAGGGCCGTACACAGTGCATCTCGACCGCGACCATCCCGAGCGCTCCACCGTGGTCTTCCACGACGTGGAGCCGGGTCCCGAGGCTGGGGAGGGCCCCGAGCACCTCTACTGACGCGGCGCCAAATTCCCGCATCAGCCCCGGCGAGACGACCTGGCGGCGACACGCCCCCCGCCCCATGGCGTCAGGTCAAGATCTCGGCTATTCGGTGGCGATCTCCTCGGATGAGAGCACCGCGCTCGTCGATTCCTACGGCGTCAACAGTTTCGCCGGCGCCGCCGACGCTCTCTGTCGGTTGGCGCATCCAGCTTCACCACCGCCGTCGACGGGTCTGCGACCTTCTCCGCCTCGGCCCAGAACGTGACCCTCGACGCAGCGGTGACCTCGTCGGCGGGGTCCGTCGCAGCCGGGCGTTCCTGGCCAGGCTGCGCGAGTCGCTGCGGTGGGCCGCTCAGCTCGGAAACTCCACGTCCCGAATCTGGGCCGTGGCCATGGCGGCGGCGACGACGGCTCCGGAGTCGTCGACCAGCTCGCCGGCCAGGAATGCGACCTGGCGACCTCGGCGAACGATCCGGCCGCGGCCGATGAGCCGGCCGGGCGACGCCGGCCGAAGGAACTGAACGTGCAGGTCGGCCGTCGGGGCGAACTGCCCGGGACCGAGCGTCGCCGCCAGTGCGGGACCGAGGGTGTCGTCGAGCATCGCGGCCAGCAGCCCCCCTTGAACCGCGCCGACCGGGTTGAGGAACCGTTCGGTGGCGGTGAAGGCGATCTCGCTCGTCCCCGCGTCCGGGTCGATCGCGACGAGTTCCCATCCGAGCAGAGTGGCTGCCGCAGGTGGAGGGGTCCGGCCCTCGACGACATCCCAGAATGGACCGTCTCGTCCCATGCGTCCTCCACTTTGAGGGTGCCGGCGGGCCGACAGCAGTGGCGTTCTACCCGGTCGGTGTGACCGGCGGTGCCTAGGGTGACCGGCATGTCACCGACTCAAGCCCAGAGAGCCGCCTCCTTCCTCGCCCTCCACCGGGGCCCGACACCGCTCCTGATGCCGAACCCGTGGGACATCGGCTCGGCACGGCTCCTCGCCAGCCTGGGATTCCAGGCGCTGGCGACCACGAGTGGCGGCTTCGCGGCGTCGCT
Organism: Acidimicrobiales bacterium; assembly: GCA_050743525.1. GTDB lineage: Bacteria > Actinomycetota > Acidimicrobiia > Acidimicrobiales > RAAP-2 > Palsa-461. The sequence goes on along the minus strand of JBOGFV010000021.1, from coordinate 4,266 downwards.
CGGGCGACTGGACGGCGGGGTCAGTCGGGACGAGGCGATCGCGCACGGTGCCGAGTTGGCCGCCGCCGTCGACGTGCCGGTTTCCGCGGACCTCGAGAACTGCTTCGCCGACGACCCCGACGGGGTGGCGATGACGGTGGGGTTGGCTGTGCAAGCCGGGCTCTCGGGGTGCTCCGTCGAAGACTTCACCGGCGACATGGCCAACGCCATCTACGACCGCGGGCTGGCCGTGGAGCGGGTCGCTGCCGCCGTGGAGGCGGCTCATCGCGGCCCCGTCCACCTGGTGCTGTCGGCCCGGTGCGAGAACCTGATCCGGGGCCGTGACGACCTCGACGACACGATCGAGCGGCTCCAGGCCTACGAGGAGGCCGGAGCCGACGTGCTCTTTGCGCCCGGCCTCCGCTCGATCGAAGCCATCCGCCGGGTGGTCGCGAGCGTCGGGTCGCCGGTCAGCGTCCTGGTCCGGGCGGACTCGCCCCCGGTGGCTGCGCTCGCCCAAGCCGGCGTGGGCCGGGTGTCGGTCGGATCGTCGTTCACCTGGGCCGCTCTTGGCGGCCTGGTCTCGGCGGCGAAGGAGCTGCTCGGCGAGGGCACCTACGGCTATTCGCTCAACGCGGCGGCCGGGCGGGCCGCGACCATCGAGGCCTTCCGGTCCTGATCCGCTCGGAACGGGCGGCGTCAAGGGTGCTGGTTCAGCTTCGGGATGAAGTTGTGCCAGATGTCGTTGGTGGTGCTGAGCGAACGAGGGTTCGGCAGGTACGCGTCGACGACGTAGTCCGAGGCGAACGGCGGGAGGTAGGCGGGGGTGTCGGGCGGCGGGAACAACGTGACGTCGACGGTCTGGTGCGGAGCGATGACGACCGGGCTGTCGTGGGCGGCGTGCCAGAAGCCACTGGGGTGGGCCGCCCCGAGGTCCACCAAGAAGTTGGGGGTGACCGACCCATCCGTGGTGTTGGTCACCCCCACGGTCACGGCGAACAGGTGCTGCTGCATCGGTCCGATGTTGGATGACACGTACTTCAGCTCCAGGGGGGCAGCGGTGAGCGAGAGCGCCGTCACGGTCGCGGTGGCCAGTCCGAGGCCGACCACCGCCAACCGGGCGACCTTGATCCGGCCCCAGCGCAGCGCCGAGGCAGCGGCCGGGACGGTCTCGACGGTGAGCAGCCCGACCAGGGCGACCGGGAAGAGGTCGATCAGGTAGCCCGTGAAGCTCCGGGGCGCGAAGAAGAAGGTCACGGGGAGCAGCAGCAGCCAGATCCGCTTCAGGCGGTGGTACCAGGCGCCGAACGCGACCAGCACGGCCACCAGCGCGACGAGGCTCGCCACCATGAGGAAGCGGAGGTTGGCCCCGCCGGTCAGGCCGTGCAGCGCCAGGGCCACGATGCCCTGCCCGTCGGCCACCAGCGCCGAGGTGAACGGAAGGAGCGAGCCGTGCCACCACTGGTGCGGGCTCCAGATGATGAAGGGCAGGTTCACGGCCAGGAAGACGGCCGCCACCACGCCGACATAGCGGGCCAGCACCGGGAGAGGCGAGCGTCCTGCCCTTCGTGTCTCGAGGTAGATCCCGACGACCAGGAACGGGACCATGAACCACGGCGTCTGTTTGATCGAGCAGGCGAGCCCGAGCCCGATCGGACCGATCCAGCTGGCCAGGCCGGCCCCGCGACCGCGGCCGTAGCGGTCCCAGCGCCACAGGGCCACCATCGCGAACGGGATGAAGGTGGCATCGGTGCCGCCATTTCCGAACTGGCCGGCGAAGATCCCGGTCAAGGTGACCAGCACGGCCAGCCACCGCAGGTACCGCGGGAGGATGAGGAAGAGCAGGATCGCGCTGGCCAGCCACGCGTACAGATCCATCCAGTCCACGACCTCGTGGTGGAAGCCGAGCGCGAACGCGGGCGCGTAGGCGAGGAAGGACCCGGCTGGGTACGACACGCTCGCCACGTGGCCGCCCGACACCGTGTAGGTCCAGAAGTCCATCGGGTTCTTGAGCAGCAGCGAGGTCGAGCTGAACACCCCGGTGTACGGGTTGTGCCCGTGGGCCAGCATTCGGGCCGCCACGTGGTCGAGGGCGGCCGAGTCGGTCGAGTAGTAGATGCTCGTGTGGATGTTGATGACCTGCGGGGCGGCCACGACGACCAGGGCGGCCGCCATGGCCAGGCCCTGGTGGATCCACCGACGAGGCGAGCTGCTGCACCAGCAGATGACCATCCCGACCAGCGCGACGGCGACGAGCGCGGGCGCGAGGACGTCGATGACCGGCCAGGACCACCACGAGCCCCACAGGTTGAGGCCGCCAACCATGACCCCGAACCAGACGAGGGTCCAGACGGAGCGTTCGAGGAGGCTCAGCCGCTCCGGGCTGAGGGTCCCCTGGGGCACGGCGCGGCCGTCCCGGTCGGCAGCGGCCCCGGCCTGACCACCGAGCGGGAACGACTGCAGCCACCGTCGGAGGAGGACCAGTCGGTTGGCCGCGCCGGGCTGCGGGTCCACCATTCGGGGACGAGTCTTTCATCCCGGCTCGTGTCTGATCGCCCGAAGGGCTCAGGGTCGCCGGGTAGGCTGCACCCTTCATGGCGGGCTCACGACCGCGGGCGGACCGTCCCCGAAACGGCTTGCCACCTGCGGATCCGCGGCGGCTCGGGTTCCATCGATGACCTCCGGCTTGGCGCGGACCAAGCGCCTCGATGACCGTCCAACGGAGGTAGCGAGCTCCGACCTCGGCCGGTCGGCCTCGGGCTGGTGGGCGCTCGATCGCTTGCGCATCCCGCTGTGGGTCTCGACCTTGCTCGGTCTCGTCGGATACGGGGGGATGGTGGCGACCGGCACCCAGTTGGCCCCGCTGCCCAACCAAACCGGGCCGTGGTGGTTCTCGCTCCCGGTCGGGCACCTAGGGCTTCTCCGGATCCTCTTTTACCTGGCGACCGTCATCGCGATCGTCGGCTGGCTCGGCGTCGGCGTCGCCGCGTGGCGTGGCGAGCTGTCGCTACGTGCGACAGTGGTGATCCTGGCCGTCTGGTCGGTCCCGCTCCTGATCGGTCCGCCCAACTTCTCCAAGGACGTGTACAGCTACATCGGCCAGGGGCTGATCGCGCATCGCGGCCTGAATCCGTATCGAGTGTCACCGTCGGTGCTCGGGCCGGGGCCGCTGCTCAACTCGATCGCCAGCGTCTGGCAGAAATCGCCCGCCCCCTACGGCCCCTTCTTCGTGGAGATCGCCCGCGGCATTACCGCGGTGGTGGGGCGCTCGATCGTCCAAGAGGTCCTCGTGATGCGGGCGCTCGAGATCGCCGGGATGGCGCTCATGGTGGCTTTCGTGCCCCGGCTGGCCAAGCAGCTCGGGTCGGATCCCGGGGTGGCGCTGTGGCTGGGGGTGTTGAGCCCGCTCGTCCTGCTCAGCTTCATGGCCTCCGGACACAACGACTGCCTGATGGTGGGGCTGATGGTGGCCGGAGTGTCACTCTCGCTCGACGGCCGCCGGACGGTGGGCTTAGTGCTGTGTTCACTGGGTGCGCTCATCAAGGCGCCGGCCGCCGCCGCAGTGCTCTTCCTGGCCGTCGACGAGCTGCGCCTGAGCGAGCGGGGCCGTCGGATGGGGGCGGTCGTCGCCAAGGTGATCGCCGTCCCACTGGTCACCGTGGTGGTGGTGACGCTGTCGAGCGGGCTGGGCTGGCGGTGGCTGCAGCCCCAGAACCTGCGGATCCCGGCCCAGCTCCGGATTGACGCGACGCCGACCGTGTCCATCGGGGTCGCGATCTCCCGCATCCTCGGCCTGGTCCGGATTCACGTTTCCCAGGCCGGGACGGTGACCGTGGTCCAGGCCATCGGGGGCGTGATCGCCGTCGCCGCGGCGGTATGGCTGATCGTGAACCTGCGCCACGACAACGTCGTCCGGGTGCTTGCGGTCCTGCTCCTGGTGGTCGTGCTGGCCGGCCCGACCCTCTGGCCGTGGTACCTGACCTGGGGGCTCGTCCTGCTGGCCGCCACCCCCTCCCAGCGCTCCCGGGTGCTTGCCATCGCGGCGGCGTTCGCCATGTTGTTGGCCGGGCCGGTGGGGACCCCGCAGTTGGCAGGGTATTGGTACTGGGTGGTTTCGCTGGCCACGGTGGCCGGATGTGTCTGGCTAGCCTCGGACCGAAGATGGGCCTCGGCGCTGCTGGGCCGGCCCGCCAACCCGATGACGCAATGAGCTCGATCTCCGACGCCCCGGGCGTGCCGCTGGCGGCCACCACCGCCGCCACCACCACCACCACCACCACCACCACC
>JBOGFV010000020.1:0-10326 GCA_050743525.1 Acidimicrobiales bacterium | reverse complement strand
ACCCTGACCGTGCCCTCCTGGACGTCGTAGAAGCGGGGGAGGAGCAGGCCGACGGTCGACTTCCCCGACCCCGAGGTCCCGACCAACGCCACGGTCTCGCCCGGCGCCACCTCGAGGTCGAAGCCGTGCAGGACCGGCTCGGAACGGAGGTAGCCGAACGACACCCGCTCGAACCGGATGGCGCCGCCGAGCGGCGGGAGCTCGAGCGCGTCGGGCTTCTCGGCCACGTCGGGCAGCGAGTCGAGCAGCTCGAGCACGCGCTCGGCACCGGCCCGGGCCTGCTGGGCGACCACCAACACACCGGCCATCTGGCGGGCCGGCGACATCAGCTGGGTGAGGTAGGCGAAGAAGGCGACCAGGGTGCCCACCGTGACGTGGTGGTTGAACACCAGCCACCCGCCGAGGGCCAGCACCGCGACCTGGCCCAGCTGCGGCACCGTCTGCAGTGTCGAGGTCCGACGGGACCGCAGCCGCCAGTTGCGCATGCGTGACCCGTACAAGGCGCCCAAAGCGCCGGTGACCCGGTCGAGCTCGCGGTCCTCCTGGCCGAACCCCTTCACGACCCGGACCCCGCTCACCGAGTCGTCGACCGCGCCGACCATCTCGGCCATCCGGGCCTGCATCTCCCAGCTGGAGGGGTAGACGACCCGCCGCATCCGGAAGGCCATCAGGAACATGATCGGCATCAGCGGCACGACGACCGCGGTCAGGAGCAGGGAAAGGTTGACCATGATCACGATGGCCAGCAGGAACTGCAAGAGGTTGGCCAGCACGAGCGGGAGCTGGGTGAGCAGGGTCCGGATCAGTACGAGGTCGGAGTTGGTCCGCGAGACCAGCTGGCCGGTCTGGAGCTGGTCGTGGCGCGCGAAGTCGAGGCCCTGGAGGTGCGAGAAGACGGTGTTGCGCAGGTCGTAGTCGATGTCCCAGCTGACCCGGCCGGCGCTGAAGCGGCGGATGCCGCTGAAGGCGAACTGGAGCAGGTACACGCCGCCCATCAGGAAGAGCAGCGGCGCGATCGAGTAGCGGTGGCCGAGGATCGCGTCGTCGATGACGATCTTCTGCAGCCACGGCGCGACCGAGAGCGTGGCCGAGGACACCACCGAGGCGAGCAGGGCGACCGAGACAACCCGCCGGTGCGCCCACCACAGAGGGGACAGCCGGCGCAGCCAGCCGCCGGCCTCGGGTCCGAGCGGCCGGGTCCGGCGGACGTTGCCGTCGACGGGTGGGATCGCCGTCGGGGCGGGTGGAGGCGCGGCGCGCTGCGTGTCGGTCTCGCCAAACGATGACATCGGCGCTCGAAGTGTAGCCGATCGAACTATTCGATGACCTAATGAGTTCGAGCCTGGCCCGTCGCCATAGCGATGAAACGGTCGGCCGCCGCTGTGAGGGGCCCCTCTCGATGGACCAGGGCGACCGAGCGCGATACCCCGGGCGTCGGCTTGACGACGACGCAGCCGAGCGCCCGAGCCACCTCGGCGAGCGGGGCCGGCAGCAGGCCGGCGCCGGCCCCGGCCGCGATGAGGGGCAGCAGCGCCTCGCGCTGGGCCGCTTCGACCACCACGGTGGCGCCGCCGGCCGACCGCCGCAACGCCCCGTCGAGCAGCCCCCGGGTCGAGCTTCCCGGAGGGGTGGCGACGAGGGGCAGCCCGGCGAGGTCCCGGATTCGGAACGGGCGGGCCGGCCTGCTGCCGGGCGGCAGCACCACCACGAACTCCTGGGTCCCGAGGGCGATGTTGGCGATCCCTGGCGCGCTGACCGGCTCGACCAGCCCGACCTCCGAGCGGCCGGTGCGGACGAAGTCGACCAGCTCGGCGGTGTCCACAGGGTCCGACAGCTTGATCGAGATGCCGGGATGGGCGGAGCGGAAGGCCCCGACCAGGGGGGCGAGCGGGGCGATCGCCAGCGTGGGGAGGCAGGCCAGGTCGAGGCGGCCGGTGCCGAGCCCGGCGACGTCCTTCACGGCCTGGCGCCCGATCTCGAGGTCGTGGCGGGCCTGGCGGGCCGGCACGACCAGCGCCTCGCCGGCCGGGGTCAGCCGGACTTCGCGCGGGAGCCGGTGGAACAGGGGCGTGCCGAGATCGGCCTCGAGCTCGCGGATGGCCTGGGAGACCGCGGGTTGCGACATCCCGAGCGTGTCGGCCGCGGCGGTGAACCCATGCTCCTCGACCACCGCGAGGAAGATGCCGAGCCGCCGGCTATCCATAAGTGAATTCTTATGCAAGAGCACCATATTACCTCTTTGACCTTTCAGGGGAAGTGCGCAACCATTGTTGACATGACCCCCCCGGTGGCGCTTTCGGCACCGACGCCGGAGACGTCCGGCGTCGTGCCCCAGCCGGGACCGCCACACGGGGGGGCCTCTCCACGCGGCTGGCTGGTCGAGCCGGCCCGGCCGGATTGGGTCCGGCGCCATCCGCACGCGCCCTACTACGCGCTGGCCGCCGTCTGCATCGGCGCGTTCATGGGGCAGCTCGACGCCAGCATCGTCACCGTCGCCTTCCCAACCTTCAAGCGGGTCTTCGGCGCCAGCACCGGCGCGGTCACCTGGGTCGGCCTCAGCTACCTGATCGTCGTGGTGGCCGGAGTGACCGCGGTCGGGCGGTACGCCGACATGGTCGGACGCAAGCTCCTCTACACCTACGGCTTCGGCGTCTTCGTCATCGGCTCGGGCCTTTGCGCGATCGCCCCCAACCTTCCGGCCCTCGACGCCTTCCGGGCGCTCCAGGCCGTCGGAGCGGTGATGCTCCAGGCCAACAGCGTCGCGATCGTCTATCTGGCCATGCCCAAGCACCGGGTGGTGCACGGCATCGGCATCCAGGGGGCCGCCCAGGCGCTCGGTCTCGCGCTCGGGCCCACCATCGGAGGGCTCCTGCTCGCCGCGGGTGGGTGGCGGCTGATCTTCCTGGTCAACGTGCCGGCCGGGCTGATCGGGCTGCTGGCCGCCCGGATGTTGGTGCCCCGCAGCCGGGAGCTCCAGGCCCGCGCCCCCTACGACTGGAGGGGGCTGGCGCTGTTCGTCCCGGCCGTCGCGGCCGTGCTGGTGGCGGTGTCGTTCGGCAGCCATTGGGGCTGGGTCTCGCCTGGGCCGCTCGGCCTGTTCGGTGGAGCCGTCGCGCTGTCGTCCGCCTTCGTCGTCCACGAGCGCCGTGCCGACGCGCCGATGCTCGACCCGGCGTTGTTCCGTCGTCGCCCGTTCTCGGCCGGGGTGGCGAGCGGGATGCTCTCCTATCTCGTCCTGTTCGGGGTCATGTTTGCCGTGCCCTTCCTGCTCGAGCAGGGGGCCCGGACGAGCGCCAGCCGCGCCGGGCTGATCCTCAGCATCCTGCCGCTGTCGTTGGGCGCCGCCGCGGTGCTGGCCGGCCGGCTGGTCGACCGGGCCGGCTCGCGCTGGCTCGCACCGGCGGCGATGGCGTCGGTCGCGGCCGCGCTCGGCCTGCTCGGGGCGTTCCATCCGACCGGGGCCGGCCTCGACGCCGGCCTCGCCGTGATCGGGGCGGGACTGGGGCTGTTCACCCCCGCCAACAACACCGCCATCATGCAGTCGGTCCCGCGAAGCCAGTCGGGGGTGGCCAGTGGTGTCCTGGCCATGACCCGGGGCCTGGGCACTTCGCTCGGGCTTGCCCTCGGGGGCCTGGTGCTCGGCGCGGCGGCCGGGAGCGCGGCGGGCGCATCGATCGGGTTCGGGCGTGTCGGGCTGCTGTTGGCCGGTGCCGCTGGCCTGGCGGCGGCGCTGTCCGGACTCCGGGGCCGGGCCGGCCCGGGTGAGGCCGGCCCCGCGTAGTCGGCCCCGTTACCAGCCGACCTCCCCGTCCACCAGCTCTCGGATCACATCGGCGTGGCCGTTGTGCCGCGCGTACTCCTCGATCATGTGCACATAGACCCACCGCAGCGAAACTGGCTCACCGGCGGAATTGGTCCCGATGTCATCGAGCTCGTGGCGGGCCGCGCTCTGTCGACTGGCCCCGCATTCGGCCTGCCAGGTGGCCAGATCGGCATCCCAGTCGGCGTGGTCGAGGGGGGCGAGGTCGAGATCCTGCTCGCTGGTCCCGCCGAAGATGAAGGTCTTCTCGGTGGCCCCGTCGATTGCCCGCTGGAACCAGTGCCGCTCGACCTCGGCCATGTGCCGGACCAGCCCGTGCAGGGACAGGAGCGAGGTGGCCACCGGTCGACTGGCCAGCGCACCGGCGTCCACTCCCTCGCATTTGAGCAGGAGCGTGGTCCGGTGGAACTCCAACCACGCCTCGAGCATGTCCCGCTCGCCCAACACCCCGTCCGGCTCGGAGCGCCGGGGGTCCTTGATGTCCTCCACCATTGGGTCTCCCTTCAGTCGGCGCCCGGCTCGGCGGTGCCGTAGATGAAAAGCGGGGTGGCCGCGATCTCGGCCCGCCACCCGAGTTCGGCCAAACGGGCGGTGAGGTTGTCGGGCTCGTAGAAGATCTTCACGAGACGGTGCACGCTCCCGTCGTTCAGGGTCCGGTGCTGCACGTCGGGGGTCTCGTCGACGACGTCGGCGGTCGGCCAGGACCGCTCGGGCCGGCGGTTGTCGATGAGGAAGACTCTCCCGCCCGGACCGAGGGCCTCGCCGACCAGGTGCCAGAACGCTTCAAAGCGGTCCCGGGGCACATGGGAGAGCCAGAACGAGAAGAAGACGGCGTCGTAGAAGCGGGTCGGCGACCAGTCGAACAGGTCAGCCACGACGTAGTCGACCTGGTCACGACGGCCGATGCGGCGACGGTTGAGCTCGAGGGTCTCGAGCGACGCGTCGACGACCGTGAGGGCGGTGGCCGTTTCGGCGAGCCGCTCGGTCCACCAACCGGTGCCGCCGGCCAGCTCGAGGACGTCCCCGCGGGCCCCGAAGCGCCGCAGCGCCCCGGCCACCTCGCCGACCTGATCGACCCAGTCGCGGGCGGCCGACTCGCCGCGGTCATAGCGGCCGACCCGCTGCCACCATTCGTCGTACTCGGGGGCCCGCTGGCGGTAGTAGGCGCGCTGGTCGGCGATGAGCCGCTCTTCTCCGGGCGCGCCGCCGGAGCTCGGAGAAGCCATCGGCTTCAACGGTATCGGGGGGCCGCGACGGGTCCCCGGTGGCTCAGCGCAGGGGGAATGCTCAGACGCCGACGGCGGTCGGATCGACCCACTGGGTCCCGTTCCACTGGCGGAAGGTCGCCCACCTGGACCCGTCCCAGTAGGCGATGCGGGTCGGGTCGCCCTCGACCGGGTGCCAGCCCTGCGAGACGGCGGTCGGCGTGACGACCACGTCGCTGGCCCGGAAGGCGGGCAGCCTCCCGATCGGTTCCTCGGTGAGCCCGGAGCCCCGCCATGACTCGGCGGTGACGGGGAACGTATGGGTCGGCGCCGGGCGGGCCGAGACGACCCCGGCCCGCCGTCGCCGGCGGACCCGCAGCACGAGGACCACCAAGAGGAGCACCACAATGAGGAACCCCGCGCCGATCAGCACCAGGTCGTGGCGGGTGAGCCCCCAGGACCCGGGGAACCCCTGGGAGCGGGTGCCGATCTTTGAAGTCTTGACCGGGGCCTTCGTCGTCGTGGTGGTGGCGGTCGTCGTGGTGGTGGCGGCGGTCGTGGTGGCGGTGGTGGTCCTAGCTGCGCCCGCGGGCGCGGCGGTGCCCAGCGTCAGTGTCACGGTGGCGAGCGCCAGCAGAAGGGTGCCCCGGAAATGCATCCGACCATGCATCGTCAGTCTCCAACGGTGAAGCGAGGGAAAAGCATTCCACGACCGGTCCGGCTCGGCCGGGATGCTGGCAACCTCGTCACCGGGCGATGGAATCGATCCTGCTATCCGTGGGCATCGGCCCCGTCCCCGAAGAACCAGAACATCCGGCGGCCGGGTCGGAGCGGACGGGGCGGGCCGGCGAAGCGGTGCGTTCCCACGCTGAAGAAGTAGCCCTCCCTGGTGTCGAAGCAGACCTCCTCGAAGCCGCACTCGCCGAGCCACCCCCGGATTGACGGGGTGAGGTCGGGATCCTTGTGATGGCGGGTCCAGATGACGGTCGCCCCCGGTGCGCACAGGTGGGGCAGCTCGTCGACCGTCGTTCGAATGTGCTCGTTCGAGATGTTGCCGAACACCCCGCACGCGAGGACGACGTCTGCGGGGACGGCTCCTCGGTAGGCGTCGGTCAGCGATGCGTCGCCATGCACCACCTCGACCTCCCCGAGGCCGGCCACCTCCGCCGCCTCCCGGCCTTCGGCGGCCAGGACCGGGTCGAGCTCGACGAGCCGCGCCGAGACGTCGCCGCGGCGGCGATGGGCGGGGAGGACGCCGATCACGTCGCGGCCCTGTCCCGCGCACAGGCTGATCAGGCGCACCGGACCCGCCGGGGCCTGATCGAGCGCCTCCCCGAGGCGGCGCCGGACCAGGCCGAGCCGGAGCCGCAGGGGCGAGTCCTCCTTGTCGTACTCCTCGTGCCAGGCCCGCCAGTGGCCCGCCGCAGTCATGGCCGCCGACGCTACCGAGGTGCCGGGCCGGCGCCCGGCACCCATTGGCCGCTTTTGCTACGAATGGGAGATGAGCGATCTCCCCACCTCCACCTTCGGCCGCACCGGCCTGACCGTGACCAAGCTCGGCTACGGGGCCATGGAGCTCCGCGGGACCGGCGGCGGCGGCATGGGGCGCGAGGTCGACGAGTCGACCGTCGGCCCGCTGCTCAACGCGGTCCTCGACGGTGGCATCAACCTCATCGACACCTCCCCCGACTACGGACGCTCCGAGGAGCTGATCGGCGAGCACCTCTCGCAGCGCCGTGACGAGTTCACCCTCACCTCCAAGTGCGGCTGCGCGGTGTCGACGGACGGCACGCCGACCGGTTTCGGCCAGCACACCTTCACCCGGGAGAACGTCCGGGCGGGGGTGGAGCAGAGCCTTCGGCGGATGCGCACCGACCACCTCGACGCGGTCCAGTTCCACGCCAGCCCGGAGTGGTCGACGCTGGTGGAGAACGAGTCGGTGGCCGAGCTCGAAGCACTGCGGGACGAGGGGAAGATCCGCTTCATCGGGATGTCGGGAACCCTGCCCAACATCGAGGGACACATCTCGGCGGGGGTGTTCGACGTCTTCCAGATCCCGTACTCGGCCATCGAGCGCGAGCACGAGGAGACCATCTCGTCGGCCGCCGTGGCGGGGGCCGGGATCATCATCCGGGGCGGCGTCGCCCGGGGGATCCCGGCGGCCCGGACCGAGTCACTGGAGCGGCTACCAGAGCGCTTCCGCGAGGTGTTCACGGAGCGCCGTGACCGCTTCGACCGGGCCGAGCTCGACGACCTGCTCGATGGCATGTCGAGGATGGAGTTCATGCTCCGCTTCACCATCAGCCACCCCGACATGCACACCACCATCGTCGGCACGGCCAACCCGCGGCACCTCAAGGCCAACCTCGACGCGGCGGCCAAGGGCCCGCTGCCGGGCGACATCTACGCCACCGCCAAGGAGCGGCTCGCCGCGGCCGGATGAAACCGCGGCGGTGGCGGGGGCCGCGTCGCCACGGGGCCCGGTGGTAGGAAAGCCGATGCTGGCCGGGGAAAAGGGGGGCCGAACCGTGGCCACGGAGCGCTGGGGTCTTGCCGAGTTCGTCCGGACCAACGGGCGGGAGCGTCCGGATGGGCCGGCCATCACGTTCGGGTCCGAGGTGCTCACCTGGCGAGACCTCGACGAGCGCTCGAGCCGGGTCGCGAACGCGCTGTCCGCTTCCGGGCTCGGCGCCGGGGACCGAATCGCCTTCTTCGGGAAGAACACGCCCATCTACTTCGATGTCCTGTTCGGCGCGGCCAAGATCGGCGCGATCACCGTTGCCGTCAACTGGCGGCTGAGCGCTGGTGAGGCCGGGTTCATCATCAACGACGCCGGGGCCAAGGTCCTCTTCATCGACACCGAGTTTGAGACCGTCTTCGCGGCGCTCGACGGGTCGCTCACGACCGCCAAGACCGTCGTCGCGTTCGGCGACCGCGACGACGAGCTTGCCGGCGCCGAGCCCTTCCAATGGTGGCTGGTGGATGCCGGCACGGAAGACCCAGGCCACGTGGGCAGCGCCGACGAGGTTGCGATCCAGCTCTACACCTCGGGCACGACCGGGCTGCCGAAGGGGGCGATGCTGTCCAACTCGAGCATGGCGCTGCTCAATGGGCTGGCCCAGCCGATGTTCGGCATCGACGAACGCTCGACCACCATCGTCGCCCTCCCGACCTTTCACATCGGCGGGGCCGGGTACGCGCTGGTCGGGATGGCCCAGGGCGCCCACACGATCCTGCTGCGCGACTTCGACCCCGCCATTGTCCTCGAGGCGCTGGCCGCTCACCAGGTGACCAACGCGTTCTTCGTCCCGGCGATGCTGGCCGCGTTGTCGGCGGTGCCGGGCGCGGCCGACCGTGACTACTCGGCGTTGCGCTCGATCGTCTACGGCGCGTCGCCAATCACCGACGAGACCCTGAAGTCGGCCATCCGGACCTTCGGGTGCGAGTTCTTCCAGGTCTACGGGATGACCGAGACGACCGGGGCGATCACCCGGCTGGGCGCCGAGGACCACGACCCCGACGGCCCGAGGGCGCATCTGCTGCGCTCGGCCGGCAAGCCGTTCGAGTGGGTCGAGATGCGCATCGTCGACCCCGACACCGGTGAGGACAAGTCGGCCGGAGAGGTCGGAGAGTTGTGGACCCGGTCCCCCCAGAACATGGCCGGATACTGGAACAACGCCGACGCGACGGCCCAGACCATCACGGCGGACGGGTGGCTCCGCACCGGCGACGCCGGCTTCCGGGACGCTGAGGGCTACCTCTTTCTCACCGACCGCATCAAAGACATGGTGGTGACCGGTGGCGAGAACGTCTACCCGATCGAGGTCGAGAACGTGTTGGCCGACCACCCGGCGGTCGCCGACGTGGCCGTGATCGGAGTCCCCGACCCGCGGTGGGGGGAGACCATCAAGGCGATCGTGGTGCTGCGGCCCGGCGCCCCGGCCGCCCCGGCCGAGCTGATCGCCTTCGCTCGCGACCGCATCGCCCACTTCAAGTGCCCGACGTCGGTCGATTTCATCGACGTCCTGCCCCGCAACCCTTCCGGCAAGATCCTGAAGCGGGAGCTGCGCGAGCCCTACTGGGTCGGGCACGAGCGCCGGGTGAGCTGAGGCTCAGGACGCCCCGCCGGGTCACCCCGGTCCCCACTGGCCGTGCATTCGAGGATGGTAGGGCGCGCCGGCGACGGCTTGGCCATTCGGGGGCCGCCGGTGCGATCGTAAGCTCGACGCCATGCGGGTCCTCGCCGCGTGCTCGCTCGGCGGTGCCGGTCACCTCCGCCCGCTCGTCCCGCTCCTCGCCGCGGCGTCGCGCCGCGGCGACGATGTGCTCGTGATCGGCCCGCCGGCGCTGGCCGACATGGTGGCCGAGGCGGGCTTTTCGTTCCGCCCCGGTGCCGAACCTCCCGAGGAGGCCGTCGCCTCGATCCGGGAGCGCCTGCCCGTCGCCCCGCCGGCCCAGGCTTCGGTGCTGGCTAACCGCGAGCTGTTCGGCCGTCTGGCCACCCAGGCGATGTTGCCCGCGATGGTCGAGACGGTCGGGGAGTGGGCACCCGATCTGATCCTGCGCGATCCCTGCGAGTACGCCTCGGCGGTCGCGGCCGGCGACGCCGGCGTCGCGGTCGCGCAGGTCGCAATCTCGTTCGCGGTGGCCGAGCACGGTTGCATCGGGGTCGCGGGGCCGGCCCTCGAGCCCCGCCGGACCGGGGTGACCGGGGAGATGGTGGCCTCGCCGTATCTGACCCGATTTCCCGCGTCGCTCGACCCCTCGCCTTTTGCGACCACGATCCGGTTCCACGAGCCGCCCGGTCCTTCCGGTCCGCTGCCCGACTCGGTGCGGGAGTGGTGGGACGCCGACGGAGGACCCCGCGTCTATCTGAGCTTCGGGACCGTCCTCGGCCACATGTCCATCGCCACCGACGTCTACCGCACCGCACTGCAGGCCGTGGCCCGCCTCGACGCCCGGGTGCTGCTCACGGTCGGGCGCCGTTTCGATCGGGCCCTCCTCGGCTCGGTGCCCGCCAACGTGCGGGTGGAGGCGTGGGTCGACCAGGCCTCGGTGCTCGAGCGCGCCGAAGCGGTGGTCTGCCACGGCGGTTCCGGCACCGCGTTCGGGAGTGTGGCCGCCGGCGTCCCGGTGGTGGCGGTGCCGGTCTTCGCCGACCAGTTCGAGAACGGGCGGCGCATCGCCGGGGTCGGGGCCGGCCTGGTCATCGAGCACGACCGCCCGGAGGGCGATCCTCGCCGCGTCTTTGGCGCCGACGACGCCCCCCGGATCACCGTGGCCGTCGAGCGGGTCCTCGCC
>JBOGFV010000019.1:0-5603 GCA_050743525.1 Acidimicrobiales bacterium | reverse complement strand
ATGCTGGAAGAGGACCTCGTCGACCTCGGCGGGATAGATGTTGACGCCGCCCGAGATGATGAGGTTGGCCGACCGGTCGGTGAGGAAGAGGTAGCCGTCCTCGTCGAGGTACCCGACGTCGCCGAGGGTGAAGAAGTTGCCGCGGAAGGTGGAGTCGGTCTTCTCCTTGTCGTGGTAGTACTCGAAGCGCCGTCCGCCCGGAGCCGACACGTACACGAGGCCGGGCTCGCCGACCGGGAGCGGGTTCATGTCCTCGTCGCCGATCATGAGGGTGTCGGGAGTGGGGAGCCCGACCGACCCGGGCTTGCGCAGCCACGTCTCGGAGTCGATGTGGGTGCCGGCTCCTCCCTCGGTCATCCCGAAGTACTCGAGGATGATCGGACCGACCCACTCGATCATGGCCCGCTTCACCGAGACCGGGCACGGCGCGGCGCCGTGCACGATCTGGCGGAGGCTCGAGACGTCGTAGCGCTTGCGGGTCTCCTCGGGGAGCTGCAGCAACCGGTGGAACATCGTCGGGACCATGTGCGTGTGGGTGACCCGGTGGGCCTCGATCAGCCGCAGGCACTCCTCGGGGTCGAACCGGGGCATGAGCACCACGGTGACGCCGGCCGTGAGCGGGACGTGCAGCGACATGTTGTTGATGGCGCTGTGGTACAGCGGGCCGGTGCACAGCGCCACGTCCTCGCCGGCGCGGAGCGAGCCGAAGATCCCGACCATCGAGGCCCGGTTCCGGCCCATGGCCGCGGCGGCCAGGTCGGCGCGGTAGACGCCCTTGGGGCGCCCGGTCGTGCCCGAGGTGTAGATCATCCAGCCCCCGAGCACCGGGTCCTCGAGGTTGTCGGGTGACTCGGCGGTGAGGATCGACTCGTAGTCGGCGAAGCCCGGCGCCTCGAGGTCGAGGGAGACCTTGGCCTTGACCCGGCCCGGGAGGGCGTCGAGCAGCGGCTCGGACTCGTTGGGGATCCCGCCCACCACCACGGCCCGGGCTTCGCAGTCGTCGATGATGTAGGTGGCCTCCTCGGCCTGGAGGCGGAAGTTGATCGGGGTCACCCGGAGCCCGGATCGGATCGCCCCGAAGTAGACCTCCGCCCACTCGGGGCGGTTGGGGCTGATGAGGGCGATGCTGTCGCCGGGCTCGAGGCCGAGGCGCCGCATGGCCCGGGCGAACTGGTTGATCCGGCCGTTGAACTCCGAGAACGTGATCCGCCGGCCGTCGGCCAGGATCAGGGCGGCCACGTCGGGGCTGTGCTCGGCCCAGTAGGCGCAGTTCATTCCTACCGCCAGCGTTTGCTCGAGCGCGTCGTCGGTCATCTCTCGTTCCCCGTTGAGGTGCTCGGATCGGGACGGATAGCCCCGCTCACTGCCCGGTGAACACCGGCGGGCGCCGCTCCCTGAAGGCCTCGGCCGACTCCCGGCGGTCGTTCGGGGCCAGCCCGGCCATCCGGAGCCCGGCCCGCTCGTAGAGGAGGGCCTCTTGCAGCGCGCAGTCCATGTTGTGCTGCAGGACCCGCTTGGAGGCCCGCAGCGCCAGCGGGGGCCAGCCGGCGATCTGCTCGGCCAGCTGCACGGCCTCGACCACGTTGGCTTCGTCGACCACGCGGTTGAGCAGGCCGAGCTGCAGGGCCTCCTCCGCCTTCACGGTGCGGCTGGTGAAGACGAGGTCGGCGGCCCGGCTGTAGCCGAGGATGCGGGTGAGGAAGTAGGTCATGCCGGCGTCGGGGCTGAGGCTCCGCTCGATGAACATGCTCCGGAAGGCCGCGTTTTGATCGCCGACCCGCAGGTCGCAGGCGAGGGCGAGGCTCATGCCCGCCCCCGCCGCGATCCCGTTGACGGCCGCCACCGTCGGCTTGTCCAGCCCCGACACCGCCCAGGCCTGCCGGCCCACCCAGCCCATCTCGTCGAGCCGGAGGTTCTGGGACGGCGGGCCCTCGGGGGTCTGCCAGCCCCCCATGACGTCGGCGCCCGAGCTGAACCCGCGGCCGGCGCCGGTCAGCACGACCGCCCAGATGTCGTCGTCGTCCCGGATCTCCTCCATCGTCTCGATCACCCGGGCCTGGAGCTCCTGGTTCAACGCGTTCAGGCGCTCGGGGCGGTTGAGGGTGACCACGCCCACTCGGGCGTGACGCTCGAGGGTGAGCACGGGGGGGTCGGGCTGCTCGGACGTCATCGGGGAACCTCCAAAACTGGTGCGGCGTCGGTCGACGCCAGCGGGACGGGCGGGTGGCTCACGCGGTCACGCCGGCTTCCACTGCGTGACGTAGGGGACGGGCTCACCGGGGCTGAACGAGATGCCCGACACGTTCTTGGAGAACATGATCAGGCTCGGCGAGGCGATCTCGATCACCGTCGACGCGTTCATCTCGATCGTCTCGACCTGCTTCCAGAGCGAGGCGGCCTTGGCCGAGCCGACCGGTGCGGCGCTGGCCTGCTGGTAGACGCTGGCGAGGCCCGGGATCGCGTAGGTGCCGGTCTCGAGGCCGGGCTGGTAGCTGCCCTGGGTCTGCACGTACGCGCTGTTCTCGAAGTCACCGATGCCGGTGAAGTCGAACTTGCCCCCGATCAGGTTCGAGATCCACACGCTCTGGATGGGCGACGCCACGTCCAGGTTCACACCGATCTTGGCCCAGTAGGACTTGACGGCCTGGCACAGGACGGCCTGGTCGAGCTGGGGCGAGCAGTTGGCGTTGGTCGAGAACCCGTGGGGGTAGCCGGCCTGGGCAAGCAGCCTCTTGGCCTTGGCCGGGTCGTAGCTGTACTTCTGGGCCAGGGCCGGCACGTAGCCGAGGTCGCCGGGGCCCTCCATCTCCTGGTCGTTCGTCGCGTACTTCCCGAAGAACGCCTTTTGGATGGCGTTGCGGTCGATCGCGTAGGAGAGGGCCTGGCGGACCTTCTGGTTGGCGAGCGGCGAGGTGGTCGAGGTGATGTGGGCCTGCATGACGATCGGCCCGTTGGTCGCGGCCACCGAGGTGATCTTCAGGCCGTCGGACTTGGCCGTCGCCACGAGCTGGGACTCGCCCTGCATCACCTGGGCCTGGCCGGTGGCCAGCGCGGCCAGCTCCGCCGAGGGGTTGGTGATCACGTCGACCACCACCTTCTTCCAGTGGATCGCCGACTTGTCGTAGTAGTACGGGTTCGGCACATACGTGTACTTGGAGTTGGCGATCGTGTTGGCCGGGTCGAGCATGTAGGGGCCGGCCCCGTGCGTCGAGTTCCCGAGCGCGGTCGGGTCGGCCAGCCCGGTCGGGCTGATGATCCAACCGGCCGGTCCGTCCTCGCTGAAGGTGTAGGGCAGCACCGGGTCGGAGCGCTGGAGGGTGATCTGGACGGTCAACGGGCCCGTCGCGGTGACCGAGACCCCCGGCCCGAGCGGCATGGGTTCCTCGCTGTTGGCCAGGTAGTAGTTGATGCTCTGGGCCACCCCGGCCGCGGTCATGGCGGCGCCGTCGCTGAACCTCACGTTGGGCCGCAGCTGCATGGAGAAGGTCGTGTTCCCGGTGCCGACGTAGTGCCAGGACACGGCCAGGCCCGGCGAGAACTTGCCGTTCACGTCCTGGATGATGAGCGGCTCGTAGGCGAGGTTGCCGTAGAACTGCACCGGGACGGCGATCGCCGACATGGCCGGGTTGAGGCTGGCCGGGGAGATCCCCGAGGCGATGGTGAGCGTGCCGTTGTTGGAGCTGGCAGCGCCGGCCACCGCGGTGCCGTCGGCCACGAAGCTGGCGGCGAGCGCGGCCAACGCCACGGCGGCGCGGCCGAACCACTTGAGCCGGGCCTGCGGGCGCTCACCTCGTCGAATTGCCTTGGTCAAACCGGACCTGTGCATGCTTCCTCTCTTTCTTGTCACCGAGCACTGCCGATGGTGCGTCGTTCTCGTCGTCGGGCGGCCTGGACATCGGGGTCGAGGTCGGGGACCGCCTCGATCAGCGACCTCGTGTAGTCATGGGTCGGCCGCTCGCAGATCTCGGTCGCCGGGCCCTCCTCGACGACCACGCCGTCGTGGAAGACGACGACCCGCTGGGCGAAATGGCGGACGACCACGATGTTGTGGGAGATGAAGAGGCAGCCGAAGCCGAACTCGCCCTGCAGGTCGACCAGCAGGTTGAGCACCTGAGCCTGCACCGAGACGTCGAGGGCGCTGAGCGGCTCGTCGCACAGGAGCAGGCTGGGCTCTGAGACGAGGGCCCGGGCGATGGCGATGCGCTGGCGCTGGCCGCCCGAGAACTCCGAGGGGTAGCGGCCGAGGGCATCCGCGGCGATGCCGACCCGCTCGAGCATCGACACGATGGTGCGGTCCAGCGCCGCGGGCTCGGCCGTGGGGGCGCTCACCTGGAGCGGCTCGGCCAGCGTCTGGCGGACCGTCCGGGTCGGGCTCAGCGACCGGTACGGGTCCTGGTAGACGACCGCCATGCCCCGGCGGACCGGCTGGCGGTGGTCGTTCGGCTGGCGGCCGATCTCGTGGCCATCGAAGCGGATCGACCCCGACGAGATCGGGACCATCCCGAGCACGGCCCGGGCCATGGTGGTCTTGCCCGACCCCGACTCGCCGACGATCGCCACGGTCTCGCCGCGGTCGACCGCGGTCGAGATGCCGTGGAGGACCTCGTGGGCGGGCCGCCTCCAGCCGTCGCGGTAGGCGACCGTGACGTCGCGGAGCTCGAGGAGCCGGGGGTCGCTCACGGGCGCTCCGATCCGACCGGGTCGGGGACCCGCAGCTCCTCGGCGAACAGGCACCGGGTCACCCGCCCGCCCTCGAGGTCGCGCAGCTCGACCGGGGCGCCCCGGCACTCGTCGCGGGCATGGGCGCAGCGGGGGGAGAAGCGGCAGCCCGGCTCCCAGCCGCCCACCACCGGGACGCTCCCGGGGATGGTTGCCAGGCGGTGGCCGGGCGCGGCCTGCTGGGGGTTCGAGAGCAGCAGCGCCTCGGTGTAGGGGTGGAGCGGCTCGCGCACCAGCCGGCGGGTGTCGCCCTGCTCGACGACCTGGCCGGCGTACATCACGACGGCCCGCTCGCAGGTGTCGGCGACCACGCCCCAGTCGTGGGTGATGAGCAGGAGGCCGGCCCCGGTGTCGTCGCGCACGGACCGGAGCAGGTCGAGGATCTCGGCCTGGGTGGTGACGTCGAGCGCGGTGGTCGGCTCGTCGGCCACGATCAGCGCCGGCTCGGTGGCGAGGGCCATGGCGATCTGGACCCGCTGGGCCAGCCCGCCCGAGAGCTGGTGGGGGTAGCGGCGGCCGACCGCGTCGACCTCGCGGATCTGGACGCGGGCGAGGAGCTCCCGCGCGTGGGCCCGCACCGCGGCCCGGTTGCCGCCCCGCTGGCGCCGGATGATCTCGGCCAGGTGCGAGAAGACGGTGAAGCACGGGTCGAGGCTGGTCATCGGGTCCTGGGCGACGTAGCCGATGCGGGCCCGGCCCCTCCTCTGGCGGCGCCCCTTGCGCCCGAGGATCTCTTGACCCTGGAGCCGGACCGCCCCGCCGACCAGGCGGGTGCCCGAGGGCAGCAGGCCGAGCAGCGCCAGCGCGGTGATCGACTTGCCGCACCCGGACTCGCCGACCAAGGCGACCGCCTCGCCGGGCTCGATGCCGAAGGTGACGTTGGT
>JBOGFV010000018.1:0-2716 GCA_050743525.1 Acidimicrobiales bacterium | reverse complement strand
GTCTCCTCGCCGTCGGGCAGGTGCACGGTCACCCCGCCCTCGGTGCCGGGGGCCAGCTGGTTGCGCAGCCGGACGTTGGCGACCGTGCCCCGAACCATCACCTCGTGGTTGCCCCGTCGGGCGCCGTAGGAGTTGAAGTCGGGGCGCTCGACGCCGTGGTCGGTCAGATAGCGCCCCGCCGGGGTCGATGGACCGATCGAGCCGGCCGGCGAGATGTGGTCGGTGGTGACGCTGTCGCCCAGCACCGCCAGGACCCGGGCGCCCGCGATGTCGGAGATCGGGGTCAGGCCCGACCCCATGTCGTCGAGGAAGGGCGGTCGCAATGCGTAGGTCGAGCCGTCCTGCCAGTCGAAGGTCTGGCCCCCGGCCACCGGGATGGCCCGCCACCGTTCGTCGCCGTCGAAGACCGCCGCGTAGCGGGACCGGAACATGTCGGAGCCGAGCGACGCCCGGATGGCCTCGGTGATCTCCTGCTCGGAGGGCCAGAGCTCGGACAGGGGGACCGGCGTGCCGTCGGCGTCGGAGCCGATGGGTTCGGCGCTGAGGTCGAGGTTCATGGTGCCGGCCAACGCGTAGGCGACCACCAGGGGCGGCGAGGCGAGGTAGTTCATCCGCACGTCGGGGTGGATGCGGCCCTCGAAGTTGCGGTTGCCCGAGAGCACCGCGGCGACGGCCAGGTCGGCCGATTGCACCGCCTCGCTGACGCCCGGCCTGAGCGGCCCGGAGTTCCCGATGCAGGTGGTGCAGCCGAAGCCCACCAGGTAGAAGCCGAGCGCCTCGAGCGGTTCGATCAGGCCGGCCCGCTCCAGATAGTCGATGACCACCCGGGAGCCGGGGGCCAGCGAGGTTTTCACCCACGGCTTGGCCCGCAGGCCGCGTTCGACGGCCCGCTTGGCCAGCAGCCCGGCCCCGATCATGACCTGGGGGTTGGAGGTGTTGGTGCAACTGGTGATGGCGGCGATCACCACGTCGCCGTCCTGGACGTCCTGCTTCTCCTCGGGCCCGGCCGTGGTGCGGGGGGCCGAGCGCAGCTCGTGGCCGAGCGCGCCCCGGAAGGCCTCGGCGGCCCCGGCCAGCGACACCCGGTCCTGAGGCCGGGCCGGGCCGGCCAGGCTCGGCACCACCGTCGAGAGATCGAGCTCGACGGTCTCGGTGTAGACGGCGTCGTCGCCATCGGCCTCATGCCACAGGCCTTGCTCCTTCGCGTACCGCTCGACCAGCTCGAGGTGCGCCTCGTCGCGGCCCGTGAAGCGGAGGTATGAGATGGTGGCCTCGTCGATCGGGAAGACCGTGCAGGTGGCCCCGTATTCGGGGGACATGTTGCCGATGGTGGCCCGGTTCTCGACCGGGACCGCCCGGACCCCCGGCCCGAAGCACTCCACGAACTTGCCGACCACCCCGTGGCTCCGCAACAGCGCCGTGATGGTGAGGACGAGGTCGGTCGCGGTCGTGCCTTCGGCCATCTGGCCGAACAGGCGCAGCCCGACCACCGGCGGGACCAACATCGAATAGGGCTGGCCGAGCATGGCTGCCTCGGCCTCGATGCCCCCCACGCCCCAACCGAGCACCCCGAGGCCGTTGACCATGGTGGTGTGCGAGTCCATCCCGACGAGGGTGTCGGGGAAGGCCCACCCGTCCGCCTCGAAGACGACCCGGGACAGATACTCGAGGTTGACCTGGTGGCAGATGCCGGTGCCGGGCGGGACGACCCGGAAGTTCTCGAAGGCCCGCTGGGCCCAGGCCAGGAGCTGGTAGCGCTCGAGGTTCCGCTGGTACTCGATGTCCACGTTGGCGGCGAAGGAGCCGGGCCCGGTGCGCTCGGCGATCACCGAGTGGTCGATGACGAGCTCAACCGGGACGAGCGGGTTGATCCTCCTCGGGTCACCACCCAGGTCCTTGATGGCGTCCCGCATCGCCGCCAGGTCGACGACCGCCGGCACCCCGGTCAGATCCTGCATGAGGACCCGCTCGGGGCTGAAGGCGATCTCCCTCGCCATCTCCGAGGAGTCGCCCCGGCCGGCGTGGGTGGCCCACGACGCCAGCCCGGCGATGTCCGACGCGTCGACGGCCAGCCCGTCCTCGTGCCGAAGGAGGTTCTCCAGGAGCACCTTCAAGGAGTAGGGAAGGCGGGCGACGTCGTGGTCGCCGAGCCCCGGCCCGGTGAGCGAGAAGAACTCGAGCTCGCGCGCTCCGACCGAGAGCGTGGAGCGAGTCGAGAAGCTGTCGGGATGGGTGGGACGAGTCGTCATGGACTCATTCTGCCCGCTTGCTGGCCGGCCGGAATCGCCCGAGCCCGGCCTGGAGGCGGTCGGGGCGGTGCCAAGATGGACCATGGACGACGCCCGCGGCGTGGTGGAGGACCGGCTGGCCGCCGCCTTCGGGGCCGTAGCCACCGGAGCCGATCCCGTGGTCCGGCCCTCCGAGCGGGCCGACCTCCAGGCGAACGGGGCGATCGCGGTCGCCCGGTCGCTCGGGCGCGAGCCGATCGACGTCGCCCGGGAGGTGGTCGAGCATCTCGACGTTGTCGGCATCTGTGACGAGGTCTCGATCAGCGGCAACGGCTTCATCAACCTCAACTACGACTTGTCGTTCCTGGCGGACCGCCTCGGGGCGATGGCGGACGACGAGCGGCTCGGCATCGGGGCCGCCAGCGCGCCCCAGGAGATCGTGGTCGATTACTCCGCCCCCAACGTCGCCAAGGAGATGCACGTCGGGC
>JBOGFV010000017.1:0-5661 GCA_050743525.1 Acidimicrobiales bacterium | reverse complement strand
GCGACCCTCGAGGTGGCCGCGCAGACCTGCCTCGAGGAGCTCTCCGGCTTCGCCGAGGTGAATCGGGCCTTCGCCGCCGTCTTCGACGACCACGAGCGGGTCGCCCAGCAGTGGCAGTGGGACCACTCGGGCCGGCCCTTCGTGCTGCCGCCGGTCGGGTCGAGCCTGGAGGAGCTCTCGGGGTCCTCGGCCTCGTTCCTGCGCATCGGCCGCACCCTCGCGGTGGGCGACCTGTCGGGGCTGGAGCTCTCCCCCTACGAGCAGGGCTACGTCGAGGCCAACGGCGGCCTGCCCTGCGCGGCGATGATGGTCCCGGTCATGGTGGCCGGGGAGCTGGCCGGCCTGGTCGGCCTGCACTCCATGGACGAGCCCCGGGTCTGGACGCGGCCCTTCGTGGCCGAGGTCGAGGCGTTCGCCGAGCTCTTGGTCAAGATGCTCGGGCGGACCCAGCAGCGCCAGGCGCTGGCCGCCGCCAACGCCCGGGCCCGCCGCATCGCCGAGCACCTGCCCGACGGCCTGCTGCTCCTCACCCCCGACGGTTCCATCGCCTGGTCCTCTCCGTCGTTCACCACGATGACCGGGACTCCGGCCGAGGCGCTCGAGCACGACCGGTTCGTCGACCTCGTCTCGCCCGAGGACCGCAGCGCGCTGGCCGACCAGCTCGGCGGGCTGCGGCCGGTCGCCGAGCTGGTGACGACGGCGGTGCGGATCGCCGACCCGGCCGGCAACTGGCGGTGGGCCGACCTCTCCCTCAAGTTCGTCTCCGACCCCGGGGTGCCCGACGAGATCGTGGTGACCGTGCGCGACACCCACGACCGCCACCTCCGCGAGATGCAGCTCATCCGCGAGTCGGACCGGGACCCGCTGACCGGGCTGGCCAATCGGGGGGCCTTCGAGCGCTTCGTCGTCGAGATGGCGACCAGCGATGCACCGGTGGCCATCGCCTTCTGCGACGTCGACGACTTCAAGCGGTTCAACGACGAGCTCGGCCACGACTCGGGCGACGAGATCCTCCGCCGGGTGGCCAAGTCCATCAACCGGGCCGTCCGGGCGCGTGACACGGTGGCCCGCATCGGCGGGGACGAGTTCGTGGTGGTGGTGGCCGAGGCCGGTCCCGACGTGGCCCTGCTCGGCGAGCGGCTGGTCGAGGCGGTCCGGGTCGAGGACCCGGGGCTCGGGCACGACCTCACCCTGTCGGTCGGGGTCTGCGGGCCGGGGCCCGGATCCCGGACCCCCGAGATGCTGAAGGCGGCCGACGAGGCGATGTACTCGGCCAAGCGGGCCGGGAAGAACGCCTGGGTCTACTCGACCCTGGCGTCACTCGGCCCGGAGTAGCACCGCCGTTGGGGTGGCCGAGGCGAGGCGCCCCGGCACGTACGAGAGCAGGTTGGCGAGCACCAACGCGCTCAGCGCGATGAGCCCGACCGAGAGCACCGGTACGACCGCGACCGGCACCGCGTTGATCTCACCGGCGAAGGTGGCCCAGAGCAGCCGGCCGATCACGATCCCGACCGGCACGCCCACCACGGTGCCGACCGCCACGGCCACCGAGGCCTGCCAGGCCACCGTGGTGGCGAGCTGGCGGCGGGTGAACCCGAGCGTCTTCAGGAGGGCCAGCTCCCGGCGTCGCCGCCGGACCGAGGCGAGCAAGGTGAGCCCGAGGGCCACCACCGCGCCGACCCCGAGGGCCGAGCCGAGCAAGGCCGGGGTGGTGCCGAGGGACCGGTAGTTCACGATCTCGGCCGGGTGCAGCACCGGGGACACGAGCACACCGAAGTTGGCCGCGTTGGTCAGCTTCGGAACGATGGCCTCGAGGGAGCGACGGGCCGCCGCCAAATCGACACCCGGTTTGATGTCGACGAAGTACGCGTTGGGACCCGGGACCGGGTCGTTGAACGGGTTGCGCAGGATCGAAGGGATGAGGCGGGCGGGGAGCACCGCGCCGACCCCCATGTCGAGGTGACCGCCCTCACCGGATCCGGACGAGCCCAGTGCCGGCAGCGTCTCGGTACCGACGATGGTGAGGGTGGTTGGCCCGGTCCCACCGACCGAGACGCGCACGGTCTGGCCGATGCGCTTGTGCAGCTGGGCCATGGTGATCGCGCCCAGCACGATTTGATCCTTCCCGTCGAGCGTTCGGCCGTGCAGGATCGGCGGTTGGATCGCGCCCCGGGCCGGCTCTCCGATCGCCGGCACGCTCCGCCCGTCGATCGTGACCCCGGCGAAGTAGGCCCCCGAGAAATGGGCGACATCGGCGTCCCGGGTCAACAGGGCGGTCGCCGTAGCCTGGGGGATGTCGCCGCCTCCCGAGTTGACCAGATAGCTCCAGTTCCAACCGTAGAGCCGAGGGGTCGACACCAACGTGTCGAGGCTCGCCCCGAAGGTCACGGTCGTGATCAGCGCGACCACCGCCAGCGCCGAGCCGAGGATGGCCGAGCGGACCGGGACGGCGTTGCGGCCGCTGCCGGGGTCGAGCGCGAATCGCATCCCGGTGGCCGCGGCGGGGCGGAGGCCGAGGAATCCCGACAGTCGGAAGACCGCGGAGGGGCGGATCCGGGCCCGGGCCTCCCGTCGGGCCACCAGGTGGGGGGCGTTGTGAAGGGCCAGGCCGACCGCCACGCCCACCAGAACGGCCAGCAGGACGCCGGTGCCGAGGCCGAGCACCGTCCAGTCGAACGAGATGCCCGGGTCCGGGTACACCGGTCGGATCGGCCCCAACGGGGCGATCGGGGACAGCGCCACCGCCACGCCCGCCGCCAAGAGGACGCCCGCGGCCAGGGCGGCCAACGTCCCGGCCAACCCGTCGAGCACGACGACGGCCGGAGGCGTGCCAAGCGCGCGCAGCACCGCGAGCTCGTCGGCCCGCAGCCGCAGCTGCCGGCCGATCAGCTGAGCGAGGATCAGGACCGCGGCCAGTCCGGCGATCCCACCGAACACGCCGAGGGCGATCGACTCGGGCCTGATGGCGCGCTCGGCCTTGGCGATGCTCTGGGTCAGCCCGCCAGCCGAGACGAGCGGGATGCCCTTCGGGAGGAGCGCGCTGATTGCCGCGATCGTCTGGTGGACGTACTGGGACGGCACCCGCACGCTGGTGCCGGTGTAGTTGACGCAGCACGAGAGGTAGCGCTGGGTGAAGGCCGAGGTGAAGTAGCCGAGCTCGGTCGTCTGGTCGATGTCGTCGGCGACCA
The DNA here is from genome assembly GCA_050743525.1 of Acidimicrobiales bacterium. GTDB lineage: Bacteria > Actinomycetota > Acidimicrobiia > Acidimicrobiales > RAAP-2 > Palsa-461. Next base: position 2,473 of record JBOGFV010000017.1, on the reverse strand, counting down.
CGGTCTCGGCGGGCCGCACGAGACCGACCAGCCTCATCGTGACGATCTGGTGGGGCACCAGGCGTGGCGAGCCGAACCTCGAGCTCTCGGTCTGGGCGTTGGTGTAGACACCCATCCGGACCCTCTGGCCGACGTGGAACCCGTAGGCGCGGGCGGTCGCCGGGAGGGTCACGAACTCGTCGGTGGAGGACTGCGGCGGCAGCACGCCGGCAACCACCGCGAGCCGGTCGAGGGTGAAGCCCTCCCCGCCGATGCTGCCCATGGCGTTGCCAGCCGAGATCGGCAGGTAGGCGATGTTGATCGGTGCCCCGTCGGCCCGCAGCGCTTCGAGGTCCAGGCCGGGCCCGGACGCCACCGACTCCACGTGCGGGAGTGCTCGGATCTTCTGGACGATCCCCGGGTTGTAGCCGACGCCGCCGTTGAAGAGCGGGTTGTCGAGCGCGCTGGTGACCTGGAGGTTCCCGGGGCGGGTGCTGGCCAGGAAGACGGGGTAGGAGGACTGGGTCCGACGGGCCGCGGCCACCGAGGCCATGGCGAGCCCGGCCACCAGCCCGGTCAGGACGACGACGGTGAGATACCCGTTCCGGCGGTTCCTCCAGGTGGCGGCGAGGCGGAACCGTACGAGGTCGACGGCCGGGCGATTCATCCGACCGCCACCGCCCCCGACCGCGCCGCATCCCGACGCGCTCCGCCCCTCACTGCCCCACTGTGACCCGACCGGCCGTGGAGGGCCAAGGGCGGCAACCGGTGTGGCGGAGCGGGTGCCTGCATCCGAGCGTCCGAGCAGCCAGGAACGCCGGGCCGCGGGCCCCCCGATACCCGATTCGTCCGCCGGTATCGTGAGCGCTGCAGTGACTCCGGCCCCGACCGAACCGACGATCGACCTCCCGGCCGGCGCCGCCGGGGTCCTGGCCCGGCGCCACCTGCTCGAGGCGATCGCCACCGGGGTCATCGCCGCTGACGACCCGGTGCCGGAGGCCAACGTCCAGCCGGCCAGCCTCGACCTGCGGCTCGGCGAGGTGGCCTACCGCATGCGGTGCAGCTTCCTGCCCGGCGCCGACACGGTCGAGCGGAAGCTGAAGGACCACGTCATCGACGAGATCGACCTCCGGGAAGAGGGCGGTGTCCTCGAGACCAACCGGCCCTACCTGGTGCCGCTCAAGGAGCGCCTGGCCCTGCCGCCCGAGATCCGGGCGAAGGCCAACCCGAAGAGCTCGACCGGGCGGGTCGACGTCTTCACCCGGGTCATCACCGACCACGGGTTTCGTTTCGACGAGGTGGCAACCGGCTACCGCGGCCCGCTGTGGCTGGAGATCGTGCCGTTGTCGTTCGCGATCGGGGTGCGCGAAGGCCTGTCCCTCAACCAGCTCCGCTTGTCGGTCGGCCGCACCCAGCTCAGCGACGAGGAGATCGCGGAGTTCCACGCCCAGACCCACCACCTCTTGCTCAAGGACGGGGTGCCGGTGCCGCCCGACCGGCTGGCCCTGGCCGACGGCCTGTTCCTGAGCCTCGACCTGCGCGGCGATGCCGACGGGCGGGTCGGCCACCAGGCCAAGCCCAACGCGCCGCGCCTCAATCTGCATGCCGGCGCGCCGGTCGATCCAGCGCCCTACTTCGAGCCGGTGCGGCGTGAGGGTGGCAATCGGATCGTGCTGGCTCCGCAACGCTTCTACTTGCTCATGTCCGACGAGGCGGTGTCGATCCCCCCGGAGCTGGCCTCGGAGATGACCGCGTACGACCCCACCTCGGGCGAGCTCCGCACCCACTACGCGGGGTTCTTCGACCCGGGCTTCGGGTTCGACGCCGGGCCCAACGACGGCTCGCGGGCGGCGCTCGAGGTGCGGGCCCACGACGTCCCGTTCATGATCGAGCACGGCCAGAGGGTCTGCAAGCTCACCTTCGATCGCATGCTCGAGCCACCCGACGTGCTGTACGGGTCGGGGATCGGGTCCAGCTACCAGCATCAGGAGGAGACCCTGGGCAAGCATTTCCGGCGGCCCTCCCGGCGCCGCCCGCCCGCGCCCCGCGACGACCCCCAGCAGTCGTTCCCGATCGACGCATCAGCGCCGTAGGCCGCGGGCATCGAGCGGCCCTCCGGGGTGGGGCCGACGGGCCCGGTGGTAACGTGACCGCCTGACCGTCAAATGGGTCCCGTGAGGCCCATACGGACAGGAGGAGCATGGCCGAACGCGAGCGCAGTCACAGCCGTCCGCTCGGGGGCCGCTTCGTTCCCACCTCCCAGGTGCTCAGCGCCGCCGACGTCCAGCGCGCCCTCGTGCGCATGGCTCACGAGATCGCCGAGCGCAACAGCGGCCTCGACGACGTCGTCCTCGTCGGGCTGCAGACCGGCGGGGTGTGGCTGGCCCAGCGGATCGCCGAGGTGCTGGTCGAGACCGAGGAGGAGGAGATCCCGGTCGGGACCCTCGACGTCGCCTTCTACCGCGACGACATCGGCCTGCGGCCGGTCCTCCCC
>JBOGFV010000016.1:0-11306 GCA_050743525.1 Acidimicrobiales bacterium | reverse complement strand
CAGCGGCAGCGGCGCCGACGAGCAGCGCCGGCCCGAGGCGCCGGCCGGCCCGGAGGGGAACGGATCGCGCCATTCGTGGAGGACGGGCCGTCGACGGGGTCGACGACGGCTCTGCGTCGTTCACAGTGCCGACATGTCTAGCTGGGACGACGCGATCCGGGCAACCGTCGGGGGGCCGGCCCGGCCGGAACCCGGCGCTTCCCCGGGGCACAAAATCCCCAGCGCAGCGGTAGTGTGACCGGAGAACAGCGATTGGAGTCGCCATGTGGGTTGGAGTGGGCATCCTGCTCGGTCTCGTGGTGGTCGCTTCTGTCCTGGGCTTCCATGTCGGCCCCCACGGGCACCTCGCCGCCTTCGGCCTCGGGGTCGTCGCGGCGGCGTGGCTGGTCGTGATGGCCGCGACCGGACGGGCGGAGCCGCTTCTGTGGGTGCTCCTGGGGGCCGACGTGGCCACCTCGGTCGGCCTGGCCGCCATCGCCTGGCGGGGTCTCAAGCTCCAGGACAGCGAGCTGACCGGGCCGGCCACCCGCGGCCTGGTGGGGTCCGAGGGGGTCACCGTCACCGAGCTCGCCCCGGCCGGCGTGGTCCGGGTGCGGGGTGAGAGCTGGTCGGCCACCTCGATGCATGGCAACGTGCCGGCCGGCCGCCGCATCCAGGTGATCGAGGCCTCGGGCGTCCGTCTCGGGGTGTGGCCGGAGGAAGACGACGAGGACACGGATCCACCGGCCCAGCACCATCTGCTGAGCGGCCCGCGCCACCACTCCAACGGGGGGACAGAGAGCACATGATCATCGGGATCGTCATCGGCGTCGTCGCCTTCGCCGCACTGCTGGTGGGAGCGATCTCGGTCCGCATCGTCCGGGAATACCAGCGGATCGTGCTGTTCCGGCTGGGCCGGGCCATCGGCACCAAGGGCCCCGGCCTCGTCTTCATCAACCCGGCGATCGACCGGACCAGCTGGGTGGACCTGCGGGAGCGCTACCTCGAGATCCCATCCCAGACCGCCATCACCGGGGACAACGCGCCGATCTCGATCGACTTCATCATCTTCTACAAGGTCATGGACCCGCAGATGTCGGTGCTGTCGGTCCAGAACTTCGCCGGTGCGGCCCTGAACGTCGCCGCGACCACGCTGCGCAGCGTGGTCGGCGACATGCCGCTCGACGACGTCCTGTCCAAGCGCGAGGACATGAACGCGCTGCTCCGGGTCCGGCTCGACGAGGTCACCGAGCGGTGGGGCGTGAAGGTCACGAGCGTGGAGGTCCGGGAGATCAACCCGCCCCCGGGCGTCCTCGAGGCCATGACCCGCCAGATGTCGGCCGAGCGGTCCCGCCGGGCCCAGGTCACCGAGGCCGAGGGCCAGAAGCAGGCCGCCATCCTGGCCGCCGAGGGCCAGCGCCAGGCCGCCATCACCCTGGCCGAGGGCACCCAGAAGGCGACCATCCTGGCCGCCGAGGGCCAGCGCCAGGCCCAGGTCCTGACGGCCGAGGGCTACTCGGGCGGGCTCGCGAAGATCCTCGAGGTCGCCCAGACCCTCGACGAGAACACCCTGCTGCTGCAGTACCTGGACACCCTCAAGCAGGTCGGGTCGTCGCCGTCGACCAAGTTCGTGGTCCCGATGGAGATGTCCAGCCTCCTGAACGGCATTCGGAACCTGGTCGGCGCCGAGGCGCGGGCCGTGCCGGCCGGCCCGGCGACGAACGGCGAGGTGGCCAAGTAGCCCTGGCTCAAACCGAAGCCGTCGATTGTAGCACTTCATGTGCTACAATCGTCCCGTGACTCGCATCGGCGTCCGGGAGCTGCGCCAACACGCCAGCCGATATCTCGACAAGGTCAAGGCGGGCGAGACCGTTGAGGTGACCGAACGGGGAGAGCTGGTAGCGGTGCTCGTCCCCCCACCCCCGCACGTGGCGCAACGCGATCAGCTGATCGCCGATGGCCGCCTCCTGCCGGCGAGGTCAGCCTTTCGCCTTCCGACCAGAGTCCCCTTCGAAAGCTCGCCGACCGCGAGCGAAGTCCTGACCGACTCACGAGCCGATCAGCCGAGGTGATCTATCTGGACACGTCGGCATTGGTGAAGCTGGTCATTCAGGAACCGGAGAGCCCAGCCCTTGAAGACTGGCTTGACCGACAACATGCGCTGCCGAAGCTGAGTAGTCAGGTCGCGACCGTCGAGCTCATTCGGACGTGTCGCCCACTGAGCGACGCGGCGGTTTCCAACGCGCGCCAGCTCCTGGCCGGAGTGGACTTGGTCCCGCTCAGCGAGGATCTGGTGGAAGCGGCGGCCCTGTTGGGACCGCTCGAGCTTCGGAGCGTGGACGCGATCCACCTCGCCAGCGCGCTCAGCATGGCCGACCGGCTGAGCTCGTTCGTGGTCTACGACGGGCGACTCGGCGCTGCCGCCGAGAGCGCCGGCCTCCCGGTCGCGTCACCGGCCTGACCAGCGACGCGATCAGCGCGAAGAACGCCATGACCCAATCCTCCGGGCCCCTCGACGGCATCATCGTCATCGACCTCACCAGGGCACTCTCGGGCCCGCGGGCGACCTGGCTCTTGGCCGGCCTCGGTGCCATGGTCATCAAGGTCGAGAACCCCGAGATCGGTGACACCGCCCGACTCAACCCGCCCTACTTCGGGAAGGGCGGGCTCAGCCTGACCAAGCGGGACGAGACCGACATGTCGCTGGCCACCCTCAATCGGTCCCCGGGCAAGCACAGCGTCACCCTGGACCTCAAGGCGTCTGGGGCGCTCGAGGTCTTCGCCGACCTGGTGCGCCACGCCGACGTGGTGATCGAGAACTTCACCGCCGGGACGGCGGACCGCCTGGGCGTCGGCTACGAGGCCGCCCGGGCGGCCAACGATCGCATCGTCTACTGCTCCATCAGCGGGTTCGGGAAGGGATCCGACCCCGGGGTCCGGGCCATGGACACCGTCATCCAGGCCCTGAGCGGGCTCATGATGACCAACGGCGGACGAGACGACCCGCCCATCCGGGTCGGCATCCCGATCGCCGACAATGTGACGCCGCTCTTCGCGGTCATCGGGATCCTGGCCGCGCTGCGACACCGCGACGGGACGGGCGGCGGCCAGCACGTCGACATCTCGATGCTCGGCGCGATGACGTCGCTGGTCGCGACGGAGGACTGGGAGGCCATGGAGCAGCTGGGCCAGCCCATCCGGACCGGAGCCACCCTGCCCCGGCTGGCCCCGTTCGGGCTGTTCTCGTGCCGGGACGGGCACGTCGCGATCGTGGCCCCGCAGGACAAGATGGCCCACGACCTCCTCCGGGCCCTGGGCCGCGAGGACCTCCTCGACGACCCCCGCTACGGGACCCGGGACGGCCGGGTGACCGAGCCGAGGCTGGTGGAGGCACTGGTCGAGGAGTGGACCTCGCAGCGCTCCGTCGACGAGGTGCTGGGCGCCCTCGAGCACGCCCGCATCGCCATCGCGCCGGTCCGGACCCAGGCCGAGGCCCTCAACGACCCCCGGGTGGTGGCCCGAGCCGAGACTCGCCCGGTTTCCCACCCCGACCAGGGCGACGCGCCGGGCCTCCGCACATCGGGGATCCCGATCGTCTTCTCCGAGGCCGCCACCGGATTCGCGTTCCCGGCCCGCCAGCTCGGCGAGGACAACGACGCCATCTACGGCGGGCTGCTCGGCTACGACGAGGCTCGCCGGGCCGCGCTTCGGGACGCCGGTGCGATCTAACCGCTCGGCTGCGGTCTTTCGCCGGGAGCCGTCCGCCGGCGGCCTTCCCGTGATGGGTAGTCGTCGTCGTCCAGCGGAAGGGAAGCCCTTCCCGCGAGCGTTCAAGCGGTGGTGACGACTTCCTCGTGTAGTGCGTCGGGTGCGAAGTCGGCACCGTTGGGCCAGACGATCGTGCCGAGCTCGAAGTCGGCGCGGACTCGAGCGAAGTAGGCCGGGTCCCGCAGCGGCTCGAAGACCGGGCCGACCTGGCCGAGAAGCTTGGCCTCGAGGTCGAGCTCCTTGACCAGCCCGTCCGCGAAGGTCAATCGGAGGCGGTAGCCGTCGAGGTACTCGACTTCGGACACGTGGCAGGGGTTCTCACGGCAGTGGATCAATCGTAGTCAAGACCGGTTCGGCCTCGGCCTTTGGTAGTGGCTCATTTCGACGCTGGGGAAGGCGCAAACAGCGGCTCCGTAGAGTGAGCACGTGGCCGATGAGCCGTGGATCGGATGGGTGGTGGTCGATCCTGCCGTCGAGACCAAACTCCGGAACCAACACTGGCTCACCCCAGGTCAAGTACGGGAAGCGATCTCCTGGGGCGCCCACGACAGGGCGTCGTGGGACGATCACCCCGTCTATGGGGAGCGGCTGGTGGTGACTGGCAGTACCGTGGAGACAGGGCCGATCATCGTGTACCTGCGCCCACTCGACCCTGAAGATGGCACCTGGGAGTGCCTGACGGCGTGGAGGCTGTGATGGATAAGGAATTACAGGAAGCCCAGAAACTCACTCGGGACGACCTTCTCGCGAAACTCGAGCAGGGACAACCCGCCAAATTGTCCCGACGGGCCCCTAGGGACGCGAACCAGCGAGCAAAGGCTGTGGTCGACGCGGCGACGACGGGACGGCGGCCAGCCCGTGGTCTTTTGATAGACGGCCAATACCACGAGGTCATCGTTTTGACGCGCGAGCCGCCCGCACTTATCAGATTCCCAGCATCGACACATGCAGCGGCAAGCGAGTCGGCTGGCTGACCCCATCCGACACCTCGATCGAGTATTCGCCATCCCGGACGATGGGAAATCGCAGCTCGATTGGGAGATAGTGGCGTTCCAGGCCCACTAGCTGGGGGGCCGTGCCTGGGTCCCAGCGGACCTCACCTTCCATATGGGCCAGTTCGGCCCCATTGGGCGCGAAGGCTCGACAGTGAACGTCGAGGGCGGCAGCATCGCCATCGGCATCCTCAATCCGAAAGCAGACGAACGCTATTAGCGACGCTTCGGGAACCGGTTCCTCGATTAGCACCCCAATCCGACCGAGGGACTCAAGGTCCCAACCAGCGTTGCTCCCCTTCTGGGCCCCCTGACAAAGGACCGCCCACTCCACCCTCATTCGGGCCGCCACCTGGCCTTTCCCAGCTCAAACTGAACTTTCACGGTCACACCCTAGGCGTAGGTTGTGACCGTGAACAGGTTGAGCACCGAGCGCCGCGGGCGGGTCATTTCGTGCCTGGTGGAAGGCATGAGCATGAGGGCGGGCGGACGGGTGGCAGGGGTAGCCCGGAATACGGTCGACAAACTCCTCGGTGACCTCGGGGAAGCCTGCTCCGAGTATCAGGACCGCACGCTCCGCAACCTGACCTGCGATCGCTTTGAGTGCGACGAAATCTGGTCGTTTTGCTATAGCAAGCAAAAAATTGTCCCGATCAAGCATGAGAGTGAGTTCGGCTACGGCGACGTGTGGACCTGGACCGCTATCGACGCTGAGACCAAGCTGGTCCCGTCCTGGCTGGTCGGCCGGCGCGACAACCGCGACTGCTACACGTTCCTGGCTGACCTCCGGTCCCGCCTTCGTCCTGGTCGTATCCAACTCACCACGGACGGGCTGGCGTATCTGGCCGTGATCGAGCCGCTGTTCGGGGCAGACCGGGTGGACTACGCCCAGCTCATCAAGCTCTACGCGGGCGGCCAAACAGAGCATCGCTACCCGCCCGCAGCTTGCACTGGGATTGACCAGCGGATCGTGACCCGAACCCCTGACCCTCAACTCGTCTCGACTAGCTGTGTGGAGCGCCAGAACCTGACCATGCGTATGTCGGTCCGCCGGTTCACCCGGCTGACAAACGCCTTTTCAAAGAAGGTCGAGAATCACGCCGCTGCTGTATCGCTCCACTTCATGTATTACAACTTCGCCCGGCCCCACCAGACCCTGACCAAGCGGTTCGGGCGCAAGACAACCCCGGCCATGGCGGCAGGCGTGGCGGATCGCGTCTGGTCAGACTGGGAGATCGCCAGCCTGCTTGATCCAAAATGAGCCTCTAACCGGCCTTTGCCCAGTTTCGCCCACAACTCGTCCCGGTGGAGGGCTGCCCACTCGGCTCCGAGGTGCTGGGCCCGCCGGGGGAGCGTGCCAGCAAGCACTTCACCAGTGGCGACGAGGACCTGCGCCTCATACTCGCCGTAACGAGCGTGGAAGTGGGGCGGAGCGTGGTCGCTGTAATACAGGAGGGTGGTGATCCCGTACAAGCCGGAGATCCGGGGCACAGCGGCGACGGTAGGAGCCGGGTGCGACAGGGTTCTGCCTGAGTTTTCTGAAGATGGGTCCCACTCGACTCGCGCGCGTCGCCACCGGTACCGAGAGGCTGCAACGGGGGAATGTCTCCGAGCGCCTCTAAACCGAGTGTCTCTCCCCCTAGGTCACACCGGGACGACAGACCCCGAACACACGGTCCGAGCGCTTACCGATCGAGTTCCAACAGCGCGACCGCGTTGTCCTTCAGGATGAGCGGCCGGACCTCGTCCTTGATCGGGATCTGGGCGAAGTCGGCCAGCCATCGGTCCGGGGTGATCACGGGATAGTCGGACCCGAAGAGCATCCTGTCCTTGAGGAGCGTGTTCGCGTATTGGATGAGGTTGGCTGGGAAGTACTTGGGCGACCAGCCCGACAGGTCGATCCGCACGGTCGGCTTGTGCAGGGCCACCGAAAGCGCCTCGTCCTGCCACGGGAAGGAGGGGTGGGCGAGGACGATCGGCATCTCGGGGAAGTCGACGGCGAGGTCGTCGACCAGCATGGGGTTCGAGAACTTGAGCCGGATGCCCCCGCCTCCGGGCTGGCCGGCCCCCACCCCGGTGTGCCCGCTGTGGAACACCACTGGGAGCCCGGTCGCCGCGATGGCCCGCCAGAGGGGGTGGAACTCGGGGTCGTTGGGGAAGAACGCCTGCTGGTTGGGATGGAACTTGAAGCCCCGGGCGCCGTGGTGGTCGACGAGCTCCGGGACCCGCCGCACGGCGGCGGCCCCGGCGTGCGGGTCGACCGAGACGAATGGGATCACGACGTCGGCGTGGTCGGCGGCCAGCGCGCAGATCTCCTCGTTGGAGACCCGGGGCGGCACCCCGGTGGCGGCGGTCGCGTCGATCATGAAGGCCACACAGGCCATCCTGCGCTCCCGGTAGTGCTCGGCCAGGTGGGGGACCGTCGGGTGCACGATGTCGGTGCCGAAGTACTCGAACAGGTCGTCGGCCGGGTGGGCGCCCCCCTGGTCGTCGACGGAGGCATGCACGTGGGTGTGCACGTCGATCGCGACCAGCTCGGCAACGTTCATGACCGGGGCGCCCATGAGCCCTCCTTCCACTCGTCGCGCAGCACCCGCCGCAAGATCTTGCCGGACGGGGACTTCGGGATCTGCTCGATGAACTCGACCGCCCGGATGCGCTTGTAGGGGGCGACCCGCTCGGCCACCCAGGCCATGAGCTCGTCGGCGTCGAGGGGGCCGACGGCCACCACGAAGGCCCGGGGCGCCTCGCCACCCTCGGCGTGGGACATGGGCACCACCGCGGCGTCGGCGACGGACGGGTGGGTGAGGAGCAGCGCCTCGAGCTCGGCCGGCGCGACCTGGTAGCCCTTGTACTTGATCAGCTCCTTCAACCGGTCGACGACGAAGAACACGCCGTCGACGGCCCGGCCGATGTCGCCGGTCCGAAGCCAGCCGTCCTCGGTGAGGGTCGCGGCCGTCGCCTCGGGGTCGTCGAGGTAGCCGAGCATCACCTGGGGCCCCCGCACCCATATCTCACCCTCGGCCGCGTCCTCCCCGCTTTCGGGCGACACCAGCCGGGCCTCGGTGTTGGGCTGGAGCCAGCCGACCGAGCCGGGCGGCGCCCGGTGCTGGTCGCGCTCGGGGATCAGGTGGGTCCCGGGGCTGGCCTCGGTCATGCCGTAGCCCTGCACGATGGGCACCCCGATGCGCTGCTCGAAGCGGGCCGCCAGCTCGGCGTCGAGGGGGGCCGCCCCCGACACCGCCCACCGCACCGAGGAGAGGTCAAAGCGCGCCACCGCCTCGGAGGTCGCGAGCACGAGCACGGTGGGCGGGGCGAGGTGCAGCCTCGTGACCCCGTACCGCTCGATGGCGCCGAGGTAGCCCTCGATGTCGAAGCGGGGGAGGGTCACGATGGTCGACCCGCTGGCCAGCGCGAGGTTCATGATCACGTTCAGGCCGTAGCTGTGGAACATCGGGAGGACCGCGCAGACCACGTCGCCCTCGGAGTACGGCCACATCGGGTGCATCTCGGCGAGGCAGGCGACCACGTTGCGGTGCGAGAGCATCACGCCCTTGGCCCGCCCGGTGGTGCCGCTCGAGTAGGGCAGCACCGCCAGCTCGGTGGCCGGGTCGAAGTCGTCCGGCCGGCTCGGGAGGTCCCCGCCGGCGGGGCCGGGCCAGTCGTCGTCGAGGACCACCAGCGCCGCACCGACGGCGTCGGCCACCTCGTTCCCCTTTCCGATCGTCGCGTCGTCGACCACGACCACACGGGCCCCCGAATCGCCGACCTGCTCGGTGGCCTCGTGGGCGGTCAGCATCGGGTTGAGCGGCGTGACCGCCGCGCCCAGCGCCACCGCGCCGTGGAAGGCGGTGACGTAGGCGGGTTGGTTGCGGCTCATCAGCGCGACCACGTCGCCCCGGGCCACGCCGAGGCCGGCCAGGGTCCGGCTGGCCGCCGAGACCAGGCCGACCAGCTCGCCATAGGCGGTCCGGTCGCCGGTGGGCCCGTCGATGAGGGCGACCGAGCTCGAGCCGGCGGCCGGCCCGAGGACGTACTCGGTCACCGAGGCATCCGGGATGGCCACGTCCGGGTACGGGCTCCGCAGGATCACCGGCTCGGGCATGGACTGCTCATGGTAGGCAGGCACGACCCGGGGCCGCGGTTGTGACCCCCGGGTAAGAACCGTGCTGACCTGCCTACAATGCGCGCCGTGGGGGGCTCGCGGGGGGCGATGGCGGCGCTGGTCGACGACGCGGCGTCCGGGCTCCACCTGCCCAGGACCCAGGCCGGCTCCCAGCCCCAGCACCTGCTGCTGACCCTGCTCGGCGACTACTTCCTCGACGCCGCCGATCACATCCCCTCGGCCTCGCTGGTCAGCCTGCTCCAGGAGTTCGGGATCACCAGCGCCGGCTCGAGGGCCGCGCTCAGCCGGCTCTCGAGGAGGGGGCTGCTGTCGAACGCCAAGACGGGGCGCCACACCTCCTACCGGCTCACCGAGCAGGCCGCCGCGGTGCTCCGCGAGGCGTCGATCCACATCCTGCGGTTCGGGGCGGTCGAGCGGGCCTGGAGCGGCCGCTGGACGGTGGTCGCGTTCTCGGTCCCCGAGCCCGAGCGCCAGTCCCGTCCCGCGCTCCGGGCCCGCCTGCGGTGGCTTGGCTACGCGCCCCTCTACGACGGCGTGTGGATCAGCCCCCACCCGCCGACCGACGAGGTCGACCGGGTGCTTCGGGAGCTCGAGATCCGGGCGTCCACCGTGTTCGTCGGCGAGATCCTCGAGCGGACCGGCGGCAGCCCGCCGCTCTCGGCTTGGGACCTCGATCAGCTGCGGGGCGTCTACACCGACTTCATCGCCGAGTTCGGGTTGCTGCGCGACCGGGTCTCGGCCGGCGCGGTCGGCGCGGCCGAGGGCCTCGTCGCGCGGACGACGATCATGGACCGTTGGCGCCACATGCCCAACCTCGACCCCGAGCTCCCGAACGCGTTGCTCCCCGGCGACTGGCCCCGCCCCGCCGCCCGCCGGGTGTTCGTCGACATCTACGACGGGCTCGGCGCGCTGGCCGAGCTGCGGGTCCGTCAGATCCTCGCCGACTTCCCCGGCCCGGCCGCCCCGCTGGCGTCGCACCACACCAGCGAGTCGTTCGCTCGCTGAGGGTCAGGGAGCCGCCCGGTAGTGGGGGTTGGCCACGGCCAGCTTGTCGGCGACCGTGGCCCGCACCGCGTCGGCGACCTCGTCGCGGCGGTCGTCCATCCGTCCGCTCCGGATCGCCTCGGCCAGCTCGGCGTCGCTCGCCACCCCCAGTCGCTCGAGCCGCTCGGCCTGGGCCCGCGCCATGGCCGGGCCGAGCTCGATCTCCCGGCGCACCATCGCGACCACGTTCGCGGCGACCCGGACGTGGAACTGGACCCGTCCCTCGGTGGCGCCGAGCGCGTCGGCGGAGAGGAATTCGCCGACCGCCTCGAGCAGCTGGGCCGCGCTCGGCGCGTCGTGGGGTGGGTTGGGCCGGCTGAGCGGTCCCGAGACGCTGGCCGGGAGATCCCGCAGCTCGCCCCACGGCAGCAGCTCGGCGAGGTCGGACTCGACCTCGCAGACCCGCCGACCGATGGCGGCCAGCTCGACCGAGCGGAACACCCCGCTGAGGTGGGTGGCGGCTTGGGCGATGCAGATGATCCCCCAGTGCAGGGTCCCAAAGGCGATCCACCAGTCGAGGGCCCGCCGGTCGACCGCGACCCCGGACCCCTCCCGGTAGCCCTCGAGCAGGTCGTCGATCTGCCCGAACCCGCCGACCGGCTCGGCTCCGCCGAACCGCCACGCCCGAACGCACAGCCAGGCGAGGTCCTCGACCGGGTCGCCCTGGTGGGCCAGCTCCCAGTCCAGGACCGCCCGCACCCCGTCCTCCCCGACGATCAGGTTGCCGAGGCGGAAGTCGCCGTGGACGAGGGTGGACGCGGCCTGCTCGGGTTGGTTCTCCTCGAGCCAGCTGATGCCGAGCTCGAAGGCGGGATGGGGCTCACCGAGCTGGGCCAGCTGGGCCCGGGCCTGGGGGAGGGGCTCGGTCGTGCCGAGGCCCGGGACCTCGGCCAGGTCGATCGAGTGGATGGCGGCCAGGATGCGGCCGCACTGGCGGGCCATGGTCGCCCGGGCGTCGCTGAACCGGTCGTCGCGCAGGATCCGGCGGGCGATGGTCTCGCCGTCGATGAGCTCGAGCACGAGGTAGGCGGCGCCGAGCGGTCCGTTCTCGTCCCCGCTGGCGAGCACTCGGGGCACCGGCACCCCGGCCCCGAGGGCGGCGGTGAAGAGGTCGCGCTCCACGGCCAGGCCGGTCCCGGTGGGACCGCTGCGGTCGCTCCGCAGGATCAGCCGCTCTTCGGCCCCCCGCTCGTCGACGATCGAGAAGCTGGAGGTGTTCTTGGAGGCGCCGCCCGGCAGCCGTTGGAGGGCCCGGACCTCGACCGGGCGGCCGATCGCCTCGCCGACGATCGCCCCGAGATGCCGGGCCAGCTCGTCGCTGTCCACGGCCGCACACTAACGACTCGCTTGGGACCCCACCGATAGGCTGCCGCCATCGCGATCCGCCTCGAACCCGC
>JBOGFV010000015.1:0-5527 GCA_050743525.1 Acidimicrobiales bacterium | reverse complement strand
CCATCGAGAAGGCCGCCGGCCCCGAGACCGCGCCGGCCGTCGTGGACAGGTTCGGCATCTGGGAGATCATCGCGTGGGCGTGGCAGGTGCCGACCCCGAGCACGTAGGCGGGTGGCTTGGCCAGGCGCTTGGCCCGCTCGGCGCTCGTCATGACGAAGGCGCCGGCCCCGTCGGTCACCAGGCAGCAGTCGAGCAGGTGCAGCGGGCTCGACTGCATCGGCGAGCTGAGGACGTCGTCGACGGTGATGGGGTCCTGGTAACGGGCCTTGGGGTTCTTGACCGCCCACTCCCGGGTCGACACCGCGATCTGGGCCAGCTGCTCGGGGGTGGTCCCGTAGTCGGCCATATGGCGGGTGGCAGCCAGCGCGTAGGCGCCCATCGGCATCCGGATGCCGGACGGCACCTCCCACTCCATCTGGGGGTTGGGGCCCATCCCCATGGGCCCGCCCATGCGGCGGCCGCCGGCGCCGGCCCGGACTCGGTCGCCCCGGGGCGTGCCGGCGTAGACGCTGATCACGACCTCGGCGATCCCCGCCGCGATCGCAGCGGCGGCGTGCTCGACGTGGACCTCGAAGCTCGAACCCCCGGTCATCGTCGCCTCGGTGAAGCGCGGGTGGACGCCCAGGTACTCGGCGAGCCCCATCGAGGAGCCGGCGTGACAGACCCCGTCGACGTCGCGGATGGTGAGCCCGGCGTCGGAGAGCGCCTCTTCGATCATGGCCGCCTCGAGGGCCCGGCCCGACTTGTCGAGGACCCCGGTCGGGGAGGCCGCGTCGGCCACCCCCACGATCGCGGACGAACCCCGGATGGTCGAGGCGGTCATGCGTCGCCCTCGTGCGTTGCGGTTCCCCCCAAGGTGCCTCTGCCTCCTTGCCCGTTGGGAGCTGCCCCAAGGGGGCGTGTCACTGTACCGTGACAGCCTGGCTGCCAACAAGGTCGCCGGGCCGGTAGCGTGGCGGCGTGACCTCCGCCCAGGCCACCGGCGTGTCCCTCCTGCACGAGCAGCGCCAGGTGGCGCGCGACCGCATCGAGGGGGCCGCCCGCCGGGTCCTGGCGGACAAGGGTCTGAGCGCCACCGTCGAGGAGGTCGCCAGCGAGGCACGGGTGAGCATCCGAACGGTGTTCCGCCACTACGGCACCCGCGACCACATGATCGCCGAGGCGCTACGGAACCAGCTGATGCACTACAGCGACACGCTCCCGGTCCCCGGGGCCGGCGACACCCTCGAGTCGTGGCTGCCCGAGCTGGTCCGCGAGGTCCACAACGTGAACGCGCTGCTGGGCCGGGCCTACTGGGAGATGGTCTCGGTGGGCTACACCCTGACGGGGGAGTTGGGCGAGGTCGTGACCCGGCGCATGGCCGGGCGCAAGCGCTTTGTCGACACGGTCTCCAAGGGGGCGTGGCGACTGGCCGGCAACCGGTCCCGGCCCCCCGCATGGTTGGTCGACCTGTTCGCGATCCACCTGAGCCCGTTCACCACTCACGAGCTCGTGACCGACTTCGGCCGCTCGGTGGGCGAGGTCGCCTGGATGTCCGCGCACGTGCTGGTCAGCGCGGTCCGCTTCGCCGCCCAGGCCTGACCGTCGGGTCCACCCCCGGCTACCATCGGCATCGTGACCGTCATGATGGTGTTCCGTGCCCGCCTCGGGACCGAGGCGCTGGGGGTGGCACCGGCTCGATAGGGCCTGGGCCGCGCGGATCGTCGCGGCCGCTGGCGTCCCGCCCGGCGATCTGGTGCTCGATGTCGGCGCGGGGGATGGCTCGCTCACCGAGTTGCTCGTTGCGGCCGGCGCGCGGGTCGTGGCGATCGAGCTCCACCCGCAGCGGGCCCGGATGCTCAGGGAGCGATTCTGCGACGGGCCGGTCCGGGTCGTGGCCGCCGACGCCGCCGACCTGTGGCTGCCGAGGCGTCCGTTCCGGGTTGTCGCCAACCCCCCGTTCGGCGTGTCGATGGCGCTGCTGCGCAGGCTCACCGCCCCGGGGAGCCGCCTCCTGGCCGCCGACATCGTCTTGCCGCGTCACATCGCTCGGCAATGGTGTGGGGGTGACGTGCACGGTGCGGCCCGCTGGGGCCCCCAGTTTGACCTCTCGCTCGGGATGCGCGTGCCGGCAGGCGCCTTCCGGCCGCCGATCGAGCGTGACGTCGTGGTGCTCCGAGTCCGCCGATCGGTCGACCCAGGCCGAGACCCGCGTCGCCGCGTCCGGCGCCGGCGGGGTCCACCGGTGTTCTGAGACCCGATGCCAAGCTCACCGATCATGAGGCGGCGACGTCGTGGTGACCGTGACCGCTTGCGTCTCACCAATCCGATCGAGCCGGCCCCGCGGATCCGGCGGCGGGACCGGTGGACGCGGGGAGAGCTCCTCTGCTTCGACCTCGAGACCACCGGCACCGATCGGTTCAGCGACGTGCCGGTCTCGTTCGCCCTCCTGTCGATGCGGGGCGGCCGGGTCGTAGAGCGCCTGGTCCGCCTGGTCGATCCGGCCCGGCCGATCCCCGGGGAGGCCACCGCGGTCCACGGGATCACGACCGAGCGGGCCCGTCGCAACGGCATCACCCTCGAGTCGGCCGTCGAGTTGGTCGTGGACGCCCTGGTCGATGCAAGCCGACGGGGGATCCCCGTGGTCGGGGTCAAGCTCGACTTCGACCTGACCATCATCGACGTCCTGTGCCGGGCCGCCGATGGCCGGGGGCTGCCCGAGCGCGGATGGACCGGGCCGGTCCTCGACGCGCTGGTCCTCGACCGCCAGATCGATCCGCGACGCAAGGGCCGGCGCACGCTCGCCGACCTCTGTGCCTGCTACCGGGTGCAGCTTGGCGCGGCCCACCACGCCGACTGTGACGCCGAGGCGGCGGCCCGGGTGCTCCTGGCCATGGCGAAGCGGCACCGACCCCTCGCCCGAGCGACCCCGAACTCGCTCCATGCCGGCCAGGTCGGCTACCACCGCGACTGGGCCCGATCGTTCGACGCCTGGCGGCGGCGGAGCGGGTTGGAGCCGCTCGATCCGAGCGAAGAGTGCTGGCCCATCGCTCAGGCACCCCGCCGCGAGGTGGACGTGGCTTAGCGCTGCTGGGGGCGATCAGGCCGGTGTCGATATGGCCACGTCCGGGTTCGTGTCAGAGCGACACCGGAGCCGCGGCGACCGGCAGCATTGGAGCACCCCGATCCGAGGACATGAGATGGCCAACCGAAACAAGACGATCGTGCTGTCGGCGATGATCCTCGCGGTCGCGATGACGTTCATCGATCAGACCATCGTGTCGATCGCGGTGCCGAAGATCCAGCGAGAGCTGCACCTGAGCTCGGTTGGCGTGCAGTGGGTCATCAACGGCTACCTCCTGGCCCTCGCCGCGTTCTTCGCGTTCGGCGGGCGCCTGGCCGACACCGTCGGGCACGCCAAGATGGTCGTCATCGGTGTCGTGGTGTTCGCCGGGGCGTCGATCATGTGTGGGCTGACGCCGGCCAACGGTGCCGCCGAGGCATGGATGGTGGCGTTCCGGGTCGTCCAGGGGCTTGGCGCCGCCATCATGTACCCGGCCGCGCTCGCCATCGTTGTCAGCGCGTACGAGGTCCAGGAACGGGGCCGGGCCATGGCCATCTTCTTTGGGGTCGCCGGCGGCCTCACCTCGATCGGACCGATTCTCGGAGGTGTGCTCAGCCAGTGGACGTGGCGCTCGATCTTCTGGGTGAATGTGCCCGTCGCCATCGGGGCCTTGATCCTCATGGCCCGGGCCAAGCCGACCACCCGAACCCGGCCGGGCACCTTCGACTTCCGGGGTCTGCCCCTGGCGATTCTGGGCGTCGGCCTCAGCGTGTTCGGGCTTCAGGAGTCACAGGTGTGGGGGTGGTCGAGTGCCGGAACGCTCATCTCGATCATCGTCGGCGTGGCGCTGCTGGTGCTGTTCGTGTTCGTCGAGCTGGCTACGGCCGACCCTCTGATCCAGGTGCGGATGTTCAAGATCCGGGCCTTCTTGGTCGAGAACATCGTGTTGCTGGTCTCGATGGCTTGTTTCCTCCCGATCTTCTTCTTCGCCAGCGTGTACGCACAGGGTGCCCTGGGCTTCGGGCCCACCAAGGCCGGCCTGTATCTCCTGACCTTCTTCTTGGGCTTCGCGCCGGGCGTCCAGGTCGGCGGCCGGATCCTCGATCGGCGCGGCGCCAAGCAGGTCGTGGTCATCGGATGCGCGGTCGCGGCGGTCGGGCTCTCGCTGTGGGCAAAGCAGGTGGTGCACCTCAAGCTGGGCAGCCAGTGGTACTACGTGGTGCTGTCGGGATTCGGCATGGGCCTCATGGTTGGCCCGGCCAACACCGACGCAATCAACCAGGCCGGTCGCCAGTCCTACGGTGAGGCCACGGGTGTGACCCAGACGACCAGGAACTTCGGTGGCAGCCTCGGCCTGGCCGCTCTGGGCACGCTTTTCACCACGATGATCGCGAGCCGACTCACGAGCGAGCTGGTCACGAAGGAGCACCTGCCCCAAGCGGTGGCCCGCCAGGTCGCGACCACCGCATCCCGGAGTCAGTTCGGGGGAGGGTCAAGCGGCGTCGCCGGCCACAACTCTCCCCAGGCTCTGGCCATCGCCCACGACGCCATCGCCTACGGGACACGCGACGTCCTCTACGGGATGTCGCTCCTCATGGCGATCGCCTTCGTGGTGGCCCTGGTCGGGCTCCGCGGCGGCATTCACCACGCCGCCGACACTTCGGGACCCTCCGAGGACGAAGCGAAGGCGCCGGCTGTCGAGGGGGCGGTCTGAGGCCTGGCCGGCCGGTGGTCGGTCGGCGGTAGGCTCAATCCTTCGGGGCCGTTGGCGCAGCTGGTAGCGCACTTGCATGACGCGCAAGGGGTCAGAGGTTCGAGTCCTCTACGGCCCACTGATCCACACACGGCGCGAACCGCGGGCGCGCCCGAGGGTTCGGGCACCCGGAAGAAGGGTTCGATGTGGTCGCGGCTGGTGACCCGGATCTCGTGGACAAGCGACTGCAACAGCACCTTGCGGTCTGGATCGGCCCCGGCGTCGAGGGCTTCCGCGATGCGGCCGCGCAGCCCGGCGAGCTGCTCCTCGCTCGGGGCGTGAAGAGGGGTGCTGTCCAGGGCTGTTGCGATCCTGTCACGCGCAACACGTAGCTCGTTGAGGCGCTGATTGAGCTGTCGCACCCGGTCGCCGGCCCGGGCCTCTGGCATGGTGTGGTCCTCGAAGGCTCGGAGGTAGCGCTCGATGGTGGCGTCGACCTCGGCTATCTCGGCGTCGAGGGCGGCCAGCTCGGCCTCCTGGCGGGCCCGCCCGGCGTTGGCGTGCTTGTTGGCGGTGCGAATGGCCCGGTGGACGATGCGGGAGTCCCGGTAGGTGGCGTGGAGGGCACGTAGGACCGCAGAGTCGAGCTCGTCGGCGGAGAGGCGGTCGGCGTTGCAGGTGCGGGTGCCGTAGCGCTGTCGGGAGAAGCAGGTGTAGTAGCGGTAGGTGGCGGAGCGGCCGGTGGCGGCGGTGCCGGTGTAGTGCTTGCCGCACTTGGCGCAGGTGACGAG
>JBOGFV010000014.1:0-6807 GCA_050743525.1 Acidimicrobiales bacterium | reverse complement strand
GAGAAGGAGATCACCCAGATCGTCCACCGCAACGCCGAGATGGTGGGGCTGATGGACCACCTGAAGAAGCTGCCCGGCGAGGTGTCCGGAGGGATGAAGAAGCGGGCCGGCCTGGCTCGGGCCATGGTGCTCGATCCCGAGATCGTCCTCTTCGACGAGCCCGACTCGGGGTTGGACCCGGTCCGGGTCGCCTACCTGTCCGAGCTGGTCGTGGCCATGCAGCGAGAGTCACACGCGACCTTCTTCATCATCACCCACAACATCGAGTCGGTCATGAGGATGGCGGACTACTTCGGGGTGCTTTTCCGCTCCCACCTGGTCCGGTTCGCCAGCAAGGAAGAGATGATGAAGGACGACGACCCGGTCATCACCCAGTTCCTGGCCGGCCGCCCCGACGGACCGATCGGCATGGACGAGATGGCCGACAGCGAGGACGACTTCAAGGGCACCAACGGGAAGGTGCCAGTCGGCCGCTGAGGCTCCAAGTCGGCCGCTGAGGTGCTCCCCGCTCCCACGCTTGCCGTCAAGACGCTCGGTGAGGGCCGGCGGTCGCCCGGACGGACGGCCATGGGCCTCACGTCGTTCCAACCGTCGAACTCAGGCTGACCCTCGGCCCCTCCCGCCATCCAGCTCCAACCGGGCCCGCAGGTCACCCTGCTGACCCACGCTCACCAGAAGAAGGAAATCACAAGATGGGTGGGTCCGGCTCGGAGGCGAGGGCGAGTCCAGAGAAGAGCTCGCCCGAGCTGTCAGTTGCCCGGCGAGGTCACGCCGACGATCGGCTCGAAGCCGTTGATCTTGTCCAAGCGGACGTCGGCACCGCTGTGGGGAGCGTCGACCATGACCCCATTGCCAACGAAGATCCCGACATGGCTCACTCTGGTGGACCCCGTCCCGAAGAAGACCAGGTCACCAGGCACCACGGTCTGCCCGGGGGCCACCGCCGGACCCGCGTCGTACTGCGCCTGGGCGACCCGGGGGAGCTCGATGCCTGAGGCCGAGTACACGAACTGGACCAGGCCTGAGCAGTCGAACCCGTGGGTCGACTCGCCGCCCCAGACGTACGGGGTGCCGATCAGCGACAACGCCAGGCGGACCGCGCGGTCCTGCTGGGGCGTCTCGCCGGCGGCCGGGTTGCCGGTCTGGGAGTCGATCAGCGAGCAGCCGAGGTAACCGTCGCTGAAACCGAACCCGCCGTTGGGGATCACTCCGCCTCCGAGCGCGGGTGCGAGGGTGGTCGCCGGGGTCGTGGTGGTGGTCGTGCCCGGCGTGAGCGTGCTCGTGGCGCCACCGGAGCCTCCCGATCCCGACGACGATCCTCCAGTGCCGGAGCCGCCACTCCCAGTGACCGGATTCGAGTTCACCCCTGGGGCGCCGGGAAGACCCGGCAGGCTCGGCAGGCTCGGCAGAGCCGGGGCCACGAAGCTGAAGCGGTCGGCACCGGTGGCGGCGCTCGGGCCGCCGAGGGTGATGACCTTCACGTCGACCGCCCCGAGCCCGGCCACCGTGGTGGCGGTGATCTCACTGTCCGAGACGACCGCAAAAGCAGCCGGGACCACGCCGAAGAGGACGGCGGTCGCCCCGGTGAACCCGGACCCGCTGATCTCGACCCTGGTGCCACCGGTGACCGGGCCGCTGGATGGCGACACCCCGGTCACCATGGGGGTCGGCGCGAGCAGGGAGGCGAGGACCACTCGGGAGCCGCCGAGGACGGCGTCGGCCGGCCCGGCCGAGAAGGCCGGCTCCCGGGCGCTCGGTTGGCCGGTCGCGCATGCGGGGACCAGGTTGGCCGGCGAGGCGGCGAGGGCCGGAGCCGCCGACCCCTGGTGCAGGAGGTCCGGCCAGGCGCTGGCCGGCAAGGTGCTGCCCGGCTGGCTGGCCGAGACGGTGGCGGGGGTGGTCAGGGCGGGGCCGGCAATGCAGGCGGTCAGCACCGCCCCGCCGAGCAGGACGGCGGGCCAGTGAAGGCGCTGGCGCCACAGGAGCCGGCCCGATGCGGTCGTCGCTGAGGCCGAAGACCGGCCGACCCGCGCCATTCCGTGCCGCAAGGGCCCGATGACCCAGCCAACCAGCGAGTGACGCAGACGGCCCATCGGATGGAGAACGGCCGAGAGCGCCGATCCTTGCGGTCCCGGGGCGGCCGCTTCTATCGACTGGGTGGAAGAACTGGAGAAACGGCCGATTCCCCCGGTGGCGCTGCGCCGCCCCCGTGTAGCAACCTCGGTTGACGCCGGGCGCCCCCCCGGCCGGCCCACCCGAAGGAGACGCCGTGCCCGAGCCGACCATCCGCGAGCTCGCCGAGCGTCATTGGCAGGGCCAGGGCGACCTTGTCTTGGAGCACCATCCGGTCGCCCCAGTGGGTGGGCGGGCCGCCGAAGAGATCCTCGACGGCGTCCTGTACCTGAAGAGCATCGCCTCGGTGACCGCCGTCGACACCGGCGACGGCCTCCTGATGCTCGACACCGGGGGGCCGTTCGACGCTGGCATCGTCTTCGAAGCGGTTCGGGTCTGGCGCCCCGACACCCGCCTCACCATGGCGGTGTTCTCCCACCACCACATCGACCATGTCTTTGGCACGTTGCGGTTCGAGGCCGAGGCCGACGAGCGCGGCTGGCCTCGGCCCCACGCTTACGGGCACGAGCTGATGCCGTCCCACTTCGACCGGTATGAGCGGACCCGGGGGTGGAACGCGGCGATCAACAAGCGGCAGTTCGGCCTGCCGGTCGACACGTTCACCTGGCCGGAGCGGTTCCGGCGCCCCGACGTGACCTACTCGGGAGCCACCACCCTCACCCAGGGCCGGCTCACCGTCGAGCTCCACCCCGCCCGGGGCGAGACCGACGACGCGACCTGGACGTGGGTGCCCGAGCTCAAGCTCCTCCACCCGGGCGACCTCTTCGTCTACTGCCTGCCCAACGCGGGCAATCCCCAGAAGGTCCAGCGCTACCTGAGCGATTGGGCCGCCGCCCTCCGGACCATGGCCGGATTGGGTGCCGAGGTGCTGGTGGCGGGCCATGGCCTCCCGATCTTCGGGGCCAACCGCATCGGCACGGCTCTCACCGACACCGCGGAGCTACTCGACTCGATCGAGGACCAAGCGCTCGCCCTTATGAACCGGGGCGTCCCGCTCGACCGGGTGATCCACGAGGTCGCCGTCCCGGCCCACCTGGCCGACAAGCCGTACCTCCGCCCCGTGTACGACCACCCCCAGTTCCTGGTCCGCAACGTGTGGCGCCGCTACGGCGGCTGGTACGACGGTGAGCCCGACAACCTGCTCCCGGCCCCCCGGGCCGAACAGGCCGCCGAGTGGGTCGCCCTGGCCGGAGGGGTCGGCGCGGTGGTGGCCCGGGCGCTGGCGCTGGCCGAGGAGGGCAACCACCGGCTGGCCTGCCACCTCATCGAGGCGGCCGTGCAGGTCGAGCCGTCCTCCCGAGAGGTCCACGGCGCGCGGGCCCGCATCTACGAGGAGCGGGCCGCGACCCAGGAGTCGTCAATGGCCCGCAACATCCTGCGCCACGCCGCCTTGGCCAGCGCGGCCGGGCGCCGGGACCTGGCCGGTGAGTACTAGGAGGGTTCCGCCAAGCCGGCCGGAGCGAGATCCGGGGACGGGCCCCACCCAGCGCGGATCCCGGTGTCGTGGTCCCACCGAAGCCGGCCATCGAAGACCCCGGTGCGGCCCCTCAGGAGGTCATGCCGCCCAGGCCGACCAGCCCCCGGGCAAGCTCGATCTCGCCCATGTGGCGCAGCGCATGCTGGTAGATCCAGCACTCGGTGGCGTCGAGCACCGTGATCCCATGGGGCCCGGCCACCCGGGCGCTGTAGGTGCTGGCGATCTGCTCTGGGAACGGCCGGGTGATCACGGTCCGGGTCAGCTCGGCCGGGTCGAGGTCGGCCAGCCACGCCTCCACCCGATCGAAGACGGCGTGCAGGTACTCCTGGAACGCCCCGTAGTCGCCGATGCGCTGGTGCACCATCTCCTCGACGCTCCGGTGCTTGCCGTGGTCCGGGATCGCCGGCTTCACCCTGTCGTTCCAGGTCTCGTCCCAGATCGGCGGCGTGCCCGTCATGAGCATGAAGGACGCGTCGACCATGTTGACGATGTGGAACAGGCTGAAGGCGATCGGGACGACGCCGTCGCGCTCGAAGTGGTTCACCTGGTCGGCATCCATGGTCGCGACCGCATCGGTGTAGAGAGAGTGCAGGGCCCGCATGCGTCGCTGCAGGGAGTCGAGAATCAGCTCAGCCGTCATGGCCACCATCCAAATCGGCGCGTCGCCGGCGTCGCCGTCAGGTTCAGTCAACCCTCAAAGAGGAGTATCGTCAACTCTGGTTGCGCCCTGTCGGAGCTCTTGGCGAGCCGGCGAGCCAACCCGGGACTTTGGGGATCCCGCCATGACCAACAACCACGCTTCTGTCCGCGAGGAGGTCCGCATCGAGCCTCCGGCCGCCCAGGTCGGGGAGCTCGTCGGGGACCCGACCCGGGTCCACGAGTGGTGCCCCGGGATCGTGTCGTGTCGGGTCGACGGCGACGTCCGGGTCATCACCGCTCGCAGTGGCCTGAACATCCACGAGCGCATCGTCACGCACGATCCGCTGCTGCGACGCTTCCAGTACGAGATCGACCCGCCCATCGTTCGAGCCCATCTCGGGACCCTCGACGTGATCGAGCTCGACGAGGCCAGCCGCCTCGTCGTCTCCAGCACCGACGCCGAGCCCGCGACCGTGGCGCTCACGATTGGGGGCCCGGCCGGGGCCGGTCTGCACCGGCTCGGCTCCCTCCTCGAGGCGGCCTGACCATGGGCCGCAAGATTCTGTTCGTCACGACCGACCAGCAGCGCTACGACACGCTCGGCTGCAACGGCGGCACCCTGGCCCGCACCCCGGTCATCGACGCCCTGGCCGCCGAGGGCATCCGCTACGAGCGGGCCCACCCGCAGTCGGTGGTGTGCATGCCATCCCGGGCGACCATGCTCACCGGGCAGTACCCGACCACCCACGGCGTGTGGATGAATGGCGTGCCGCTCCCCATCGACGCCCCGTCGGTCGCCGAAGCGCTGCGTCGCCACGGCTACCGGACCGCCCTCGTGGGCAAGGCCCACTTCGAGCCGTTCCTCGACCCGTTCCTCCGGTTCCCCGAGAACGCCCAAGCCGGGATCGGCACGGTGCCGCCGGGCGGCGTCCACCGGGGCTTCGAGCACCTCGAGTTGGCCACCCACGGGAGCATCGGGCCGCTCCACTACGCCCGATGGCTGGCCCGGGAGCACCCCGAGGCGGTCGCCGGGTTCTACCGGCCGCTGGACTCCTCCCTCCAGGTCAACGCCGAGGGCGGCGGCGACACCGGGGCCCCCCAGGTGAAGGTCAACCCGGTCGAGCGCGGCGTCTACCACACCGATTGGGTCGCCGACCGGGCCATCGACTGGCTCGATGGCCTCGAGGCCGACGACGACTGGTTCTGCTGGATGAGCTTCCCCGACCCCCACCACCCCTGGGATCCGCCCGCGACCGAGAGCCGCAAGATCTCCTGGCGCGACCTGGACCTGCCGGCGGGGCATCCCGGCTCCGTGGACGCCTGCGTCAAAATACTGTCGGAGAAGCCTTCGCACTGGCTCGGCTACTTCGACGGGTCCTTCTCCAACCTCGAAGGCGGCCCGGCCGAGTTCGTTCCTCAGCTGATGACCCACGACCAGGTCCGAGAAGTCAACGCCTTGGTCCACGCCGAGAACCAGCTCATCGACGCCGCGCTCGGCCGGGTGCTGGCCTACGTATCCAGCAGGGGATGGGACTCCGACACCGACGTGTTCTTCACGACCGACCACGGCGAGCTCCAGGGCGACTTCGGCCTGTTGTTCAAGGGCTCGTATCACTGCGACGCGCTCATGCACCTGCCCATGATCTGGCGTCCTGCGCCATCGGCCGGCATCGCACCCGCGGAGGTCCCGGAGCCGGTCGGCCAGATCGACCTCGCCGCCACCTTTTGCCACATCGCCGGGTTGCCGCTAGCGCCGTGGATCCAGGGCGAGGTGCTGCCCACCGCGCCGGGGTCGAGGCGGGAACGGGTGATCACAGAGTGGGACAGCCAGTTCCCCGACGTCGACTTCCACCTTCGTTCCATCTACGCCGACGGCTGGCTCGCCACCGCGTACGAGGCCGGAGGCCGCTACGACGGGACCGAAGGCGAGTTGTACGACGTCGCCGAGGACCCGCAGCAGTGGCACAACCGCTGGGACGACCCAGCCTGCCAGGCCCGCCGATCGGACATGATCGCCGATCTTTACGACCACCTCCCGGAGCCCCGACAGCCGAGGCTGGAGGTCGAGGCACCGGTATGAGTGAAGCGGTACCGGGCAGTCCCGTGCAAGCGGGGTCGTCCGGGCCGGCGTGGCGCGCCGAGCTGGGGCGTCTGGTCCGGCGCGACAGCGTGTCACGCAAGCTGCTCCGTGAGCGGGTCGTGCTCTTCGTGTGCATCGGCGCCGGGCTCGGAGCGGTTCACCTGGCAGCCCCGCGCAACGGCGGCGACCACCTGGCTCTCACGGCCATGCTGAGCGCTCTCATCCCCGTGTTCGCCCCGGTGTGCTTCGTGCCGGCTGTGCTCTCCGGGCGCGAACGGGGCGGCGCCGCGCCGAGTGTCATCCTGGCTCGCCTCGGCGCGGTGGCAGTCCTGGGCGCCACGGTCGCGGCGGTTCATCTGGCGGTCTGGGAGATCCTGGCCGCCGCCACCGGAAGCATCGGTGGACCCACGCCGGACGACGTGCCCTTCATGTTGGTCGTCGTGGTCGTGACGACCGCTGTCGCCGCGGTGGCCTACGA
>JBOGFV010000013.1:0-3841 GCA_050743525.1 Acidimicrobiales bacterium | reverse complement strand
CGGGTGGCCGCCACCCTCGAGGCCGACCAGATCACCAAGGACCGCCTGGTCGAGCTCATCGTCGGCCGGGCCCTCGACCACGATGCGACCCAGGCCTCCACCCTGGAGGGAGAGGACCTGGCCCTCGAGGTCGACGGGCTGAGCGGGGGTCCGCTGCACGGGGTCAGCTTCGGGTTGCGAAGGGCCGAGGTGCTCGGCATCGCCGGCCTGGTCGGGTCGGGCCGCACCTCGATCCTGACGACGCTGTTCGGGGTGCAGCGTCCGAGCGCCGGCACCGTGAAGCTGGACGGCCGTCCCGTGTCGTTCGCCACGGTCGACGACGCCATGGACGCCGGGCTCGGTTTCGTGCCCGAGGACCGCAGCGAGTCCGCCTTCGTCACCATGAGCCTGACCGAGAACCTCTCGGCGGCCGAGGTGGGCAAATATTGGCGGGGCCTGCGGCTGCGTCCCCGGGCCGAGGCGGCCGACGCCCGCAAGTCCATCGTCGACTTCTCGATCAAGGCCATCTCGGAGCGCCAGCCGTTCGCGACGCTCTCGGGCGGCAACCAGCAGAAGGCCGTCGTGGCCCGGTGGCTGCGCCGGAAGCCGAAGCTCCTGCTGCTCGACGAGCCCACCCAGGGGGTCGACGTCCAGGCCCGGGCCGAGATCTACCGACTGGTCCGTGAGGCGGTCGATGCCGGGACCTCGGTCATCGTGGTCACCGCCGACCTCGAGGAGCTGGCCCGCGTCTCGGACCGGGTCATCGTGCTCTCCCAGGGGCGCATCACCGACGAGGTGCGCGGCCCCGACATCGACCCGACCCGGCTCACCGAGCTCGTGCTCTCGGCCTCGTCGGACGTCCCGCGACCCGAGATGGAGGCCAGCCGATGAGCGTCGAGCAGACCGAGACCACGGCGGAGCCGGCCGCCGGGCCAACGGGCGGGGAGGAAGCGAACCAACCCGACGCACGCGCGGGCATGCAGTCCATGCTCATGTTCAACGTCGAGCGGTTTGCCCTGCCAGCCCTCCTCGGCCTCGTGCTCCTCTTCTTCAGCGTGTGGCCGAAGACTGGCGGCATCTTCGCCTCGGCGGCCAACTTCCAAGAGGTGGGATTCGACTACGTCTACGTCGGGATGCTCGTCCTCGCCTCGCTGCTGCCGCTCATTTGCGGCGAGTTCGACTTCTCGGTCGGCTCCAATGCCGGGTTCACCCAGATCGTCTGCGCGACCACGATGGCCCGGTTCCACGTGCCGCTCGGGTTCGCGATCGTCCTGGCCATGGTGTTCGGCGCGTTCGTGGGGATGCTCAACGGCAACACGGTGGCCCGGCTCGGGGTCAACTCGCTGATCGTGACCCTCGGGACCTCCGGCATCCTGCTCGGGGTGGTCGAGTGGTACACGGGGAGCCAATCGATCAACACCGGCATCTCGGGCTCGCTCATCAACTTCGGCTCCGAGAACGTGCTCGGCATCCCCGACGTCGTCTTCCTGCTGGTCGGGGTGTCGCTGATCGTCTACTACGTGATCCAACACACCCCCTACGGGCGGTATTTGACGAGCGTCGGCTCCAACCCGCGGGCCGCCCGACTGGTCGGCCTGCGGGTCGACCGCCTGAAGCTGTCGGCGTTCGTCCTGGCCGGCGGGCTGGCCGGCCTGGCCGGGGTGCTGCTGGTGGCCAAGAACGGCAGCGCCAGCCCCGAGGCCGGCAACGTCACCGACACGCTCCAGGCCCTGGCCGCCTGCTACCTGGGCGCCACCTCGATCCGGCCCGGCCGGTTCAACGTGCTGGGCGCCATCCTGGCCGTCTATTTCATCGGGTTCTCCGTGTCGGGCCTCGCCATCGCCGGGGTGCAGTCCTGGATCAGCCAGGTCTTCAGCGGCGCGGCGCTGTTCATCGCCGTGGTGGTGTCGACCGTCATCGGGCGCCGGCGCGCCGGCGTCGCCTGAGCCGCCCGACCGGGGGGTGCCGGTGAGCGTGGACGCCCGCGCCATCGAGGAGCTCGCCCCGCTCATCGTGGCGGACCATCCCGTGGTGGCCGAGCGCCTGGCCCAGCTGCGGGACCGGGCCACCGACAACTTCGCCTTCCGCCGCCTGACCGCGGAGCTGTCGGCCTACGTCGCCTACGAGGCCCTGCGGGACCTCGAGACCGAGGACGGCACCGTCGAGACCCCGGTCGCCGACGCCGCGCCGACCCGTCGGGTCTCGGAGAACGTGCTGCTCGTCCCGATTCTCCGGGCCGGGCTGGGGATGGTCCCGGCCATCACCGCCATGCTCTCGCCCGTCGAGGTGGCCCACGTGGGCCTGCGCCGCGACGAGGAGACGCTCCAGTCCAACCTCTACCTCGATGCCCTCCCGGGCTCCCTCGACGGGCGCCGGGTCGTGGTGTGTGACCCGATGCTCGCCACCGGGGGCACCCTCGTCCAGGTCTGCGACCTGGTGGCGGGGCGACGGGCCGGGTCGATCGTGGTGCTGTGCCTCCTGGCGTCGCTGCCGGGGCTGCGCCGGTTCCGGGAGGCCCATCCGGGCGTGCTGGTCGCCTGCGCGGGGGTCGACCCGACGCTCAACGACCGCGGCTACATCATCCCGGGGCTCGGCGACGCCGGCGACCGGCTGTTCGGGCGGCCCGGCTGAGTTAGAGGCCGATGTCCTCGAACCAGAGGTCGTGATGGGTGGCGATGAAGCCACCCAAGAGTTCGATGCACTCCGGGTCGGCCAGGTCGAGCACCTCCACGCCCTGTTCGGCCAGCCACTCGTGACCGCCCGAGAAGTTCTCGGACTCGCCCATCACCACCGCGCCGATGCCGAACTGGCGGACCAGCCCGCTGCAGAACCAGCACGGCGACAGGGTCGTCACCATCACGCAGCCCGAGTAGTCGCGGCGCCGCCCGGCGTTGCGGAAGGCGTCGGTCTCGCCGTGGACGGAGGGGTCGTCCTGCTGGACCCGCCGGTTGTGGCCCCGGCCGAGCAGGGTGCCGTCCCGCTGGAACAGCGCCGCGCCGATCGGGATCCCCCCCTCCTCGAGGCCGAGCCTGGCCTCTTCCAGCGCGACCGGCAGGAACCGCGCCGCCTCGGCCGGATCGAGCGGTCGGTTACTTGCGGCCATCGGGGTCCTCCGGTCAAAGTCGCGCGGTGACGGTGCGCCAAGGTACCTACAGAGTGCAGCTCGGGTCCCAGGAGCTCGAGATCCCGCTGGTGCCGATCGCCGACGACCTCACCATCGCGCTGCTGATCTCGGTCGACCTCGGTACCCGCTTCGCCCAGGTCGCGGGCGGCGAGCTGGCCGACAAGCTCCGCCCCTACGACGCCGAGATCGTGGTCTCGGTGGCCACCATGGGGATCCCGATCGCCATCGAGGTGACGAGGGCGCTCGGCTTCGACGACTACGTCATCTTGCACAAGACGCCCAAGATCCACCTGGCCGACGCCATCGCCGAGCCGGTCCGCTCCATCACCACCGCGGGCCCCCAGCGGCTTCTGTTCGACCGGGCCCGCCTCGACGCGGTGGTCGGGCGGCGGGTCGCAGTGGTCGACGACGTCATCTCGACCGGCGGATCGACCAAGGCCGCCCTCAACCTCATGCGTCGGGTCGGGGCCGACCCGGTGGTGGTCGGGACGATGGTCACCGAGGGGGGCCAGTGGCGGTCCTACCTCGGCGAGGACGCCGCGCTGGTCCAGTCGCTCGGCTCGATCCCGCTGTTCCGCCACGGTCCCCACGGGGACCTGGTCGAGGACTGGGCGGGCATCGGCGGCTCGACCACCGCCCAGGCCGCCTCGAGCGCCCACGGCGAGGGGTAGGGCCGAGGCCCGACCGCCGGCGCCTTGGGCGCCGGCGGTCGTCGGGCTCAGCCGGCCGGGGTGTCGG
>JBOGFV010000012.1:0-2532 GCA_050743525.1 Acidimicrobiales bacterium | reverse complement strand
CAGGTGGCCTACGTCGGAGACCGCCTCGACAACGACGTGCTCCCCGCCAAGGCGGCCGGCATGTTCGCAGTGTTCATACGTCGGGGACCGTGGGGTCATCTCCACGCCCGTCGCGCCGAAGCGGCGTGCGCTGACGTTCGCATCGACTCGCTTGCCGAGCTAATTACGGCCATTCGACAGGAGGCTCGTGAGCCGCGATCGCGGTGACGGGACCTCATTACGCGCTCTGGCGCAGCCGAGCCCCGTTGGAGTTGATGTCGACGGTGAAGCCCTCGCCGAGCGCAGCGGCGAGCCGTACCAGGGTGGACAGGGAAGGCTCGTGCTCGCCCGATTCCAATCGGGCCACGTGCGGCTGGCGCATACCGACCAGCCGGCCGAACGCGGTCTGGGTCAGGCCGTGCTCGCTGCGGTAGCGCAGGACCCGGATGGCGATGTCGTTGGCGAACCGGGTCCGCTCGTACTCGGCCCGATAGGCCGGGTCGGCCATGTCCCCCTCGTGGAGCTCCTCGGCCGTAGTCAGTTCCGACAGCTTCGCCATGATCGTCACTCCTCCAACTCACTCAGTCGTCTCGTTGCTGCCGCACTGGCCCGGGCGAAGCCGGCGGGGTCGTGCTGTGCCTCTGGGGCGATGGCGGCGATCACGAACCGTTGGCCGACCGGGCGGTATAGGGCTCTCCACGGGCTGCGGCCCGCCCGCGGGCGAAGCTCCCGCAACCCGGAAGCTCCCTGGACCGCGCTGGTATGCGGATACCCGAGGGCGGACCCGATCGCCTGAAGCTTCAGCGTCGCGTTGTAGAGGGCCTGACGTTCCCTCGCCGGGAGCCCCTCGCGCTCCTCTACTGCGTCGGGGAGGCAGACGACGGTCCACACCAACAGATTATACCATGATTGGTATGAGCGTTCGTCCTCCAGCCCGGCTACTTGCGATGATGCGTCGGTTACGCGCTGACGATGAGTCGGTAGCCGAAGTCGACCGTGTCGCGCTCGAGGAGGTCTTCGTGCCGGCGCGCCCAGGCGCCGGAGGCAAGGTCCGCTTGCAGACGGCGCATGGCCGGCTCGACGATATCGTCGGTCAAGGTCGCAAAGGTCGAACTAGCCGCCCGGATGGCAGGGTCCAGGTAGGCCTCGGGGCGTCGCCAGAACGCTGGCTGGTAGCCGTCGGTGAAGTCGTGGGGGATCGGGAACTTCCGTATCGCCGCGCCGCCGAGCGCATTTACCACCGCATCGAGGCATGGGAACCGCGCGTGCTCCATGACGCGTATCTCGGGCACGTACTCGGCGACGATCCACAGCTCCTCGTCATGCTTCTTGTCCCAGGTGAAGATCCCTGACGCTGCGCCACGCGGCACATCTCCGCCAGGCCGGCATCGAGGTCGGTCCAGTGGTGGATGGTCATGATCGCCATGGCGGCGTCGAAGGCCTTGTCGGGAAAGGGGAGCGCCTCCGCAGTCGCTTGAACACGGCGAGGACCTCGATGCTGGTCGAGCATCACCGCGGACGGCTCGACGGCTACGACCTGTCCGGCGGTCGGTTCGTAGGACCCCGCGCCTGCCCCGACGTTGACGACCGTTCGGGCGTCACCCAATGCTTCGACGATCGCGGCCGCCAAGCGACGGTCAGGCTTGCGGAGATGCTCATACCCGATGCCGATCCGATCGTGGGTTGCGCTCACTCCCGTCAGTCTCGCGTCCGCGCCCCGGTCACGTTGCTCCCAGCCGACCCCGAGCGCCCGGGTCAGGTAGTCGGCCAACAGAGCGTTGTAATGCTCCGATAGCGCGACGACCGCCTGGTGCATCGGCCGTCCGTCCAGGGCGCGCCACTTGCCGTCCTCGCCCTGCACCTTCGCGGTCACGGCGTGCGTGTGCAACTGCGGGTCGGCGGCCCGCGAGTCGTAGTGGTCATAGGCCGTTGCGATCAGGCCACGGGTGGCGACTTGCGCAACTCCGGCGTCCCCGACCCTGGTCGCTGCAACGTCGCGCTCCATCAACGCAATCACGTCCGCAACCGCCGCGTGGTGCGCCTCCACGATCGCGGCTTGCGCCGCAGGGTCGGCAACCGCCCACAGCGCCGACACGCTCTTGGGCACCGAGAACGTGTAGTCGTAACCTGCCACGGTCCGGCGGGTGCCCTTCTCGTGCTCCTCGGCCTCGATGGTCTCGACGGCTGCGGCCCGTTCGTCGGCGCTCAGGTCCGGGGCAGACGCTCGACCCGTGTGGCGACTCGTTCCTCGACGGTCTGGTGGCGGAAGTAGGGCAGCCCGAGCGGGTCATCGGTGAGCGGATCACGGCCCTGGCCGAGCAGGCGTCGTAGATGGTCCTCGGTCACGGTCCCGCCTGGCTCGATCCGTTGGTCGTTGGTGCCGAGGCCGTGGACGCCGGTGCCGAGCCAGTAACCAGGAGGGGCCCCCTTCTCGGTGTAGTAGGCGATCAGCGGCGTGGTCAGCGGCCGGTGCCCGTCGCCGGCGGCGACCGACTGGAGCAGGCACTTGTAGCCGTCCCCGGCGGACATCACACGCATCGAGACCGTCACGCC
>JBOGFV010000011.1:0-10928 GCA_050743525.1 Acidimicrobiales bacterium | reverse complement strand
GGGTACGCGATCTCGGCGGCTCCGGCTGCGGCGGCCCCCAAGGTGGTCAAGCTGGCCGATGGCGTCGCCGTCTCGTTGCCGGCCGGCTGGAGCGTGGGCAGGAAGGGCGCCAACAGCGTGCCGCTCGTCCACAAGAGCCCGGCGGCCTCGTTCAACGTGCTGGCAACCGGCCCGGTCGGTCTGACCGTCTGCCGGCAGCCACCGTGCACGTCAGCCAGTTCGCCCAGGGGGCCGCCCTGAAGCATTTGAGGACCAGCGCTCCCCAGCAGATCAACGGCCCGGCGTCGTCGTTCGACCAGGCCACCCAGATCACCTTCTCGGGGACCACCAAGAGCGGGATCAAGCTGGTCGGCCCGGCCGTCGAGTATCAGAGCTCCAAGACCAGCAACGGGGCCTTCGCCGCCGTCATCGAGACGCGAGCCGCAAAGCGGGCGCTCGCGAGGCCGGTCAACACGATGTTCAACTCGATCATCACCGACTCCGGCTCGTGATCTCCTAGTCAGGCGAAGCGCTCGAGGATCTCGGCCTCGAGCGTCTCGGTGAACGGCGCCCGGACCTCCGACATGTGGGCCCGCGCGCCCGCGACGGTGTCGGCGAGCGGCCGGAGGTCCAGCCCGGACGCCAATGCCCGTTCGACCGAGACGGTGTTGTGAGCCTCCCATCCGGCCCCCGTGATCCACAGCGGGACGCCCATCCAGGGCGCCAGACCGGCCTCGACCAGGCGATCGGAGGCCACCCAGACGACATCGGCCTCGACGCCGCCGACCCGGCAAGCGTCAAGGAGCGCCGCGAACGGGAGCGGCACCCCGGTCACGTTGAAGATGCCCCGGGGGCCCCCGTCGGCACATCGGACCAGCCACCAGGCCAGGTCGCGGACGTCGATTACCTGCAACGGGTCCTCGGGGTGGCCGGGCCCCAGGACCCGGCCGCCGGCCGCCATTCGGCGCGGCCAGTAGGCGAACCGGTCGGTCGGGTCGTGGGGCCCGACGATCAGCCCGGACCGGGCGATCGAGCAGGCGTCCGGGAAGGCGGTGCGCACCATCGCCTCGCAGGCCGCCTTCCGGGCCCCGTAGCGAACCCCGGGGTCTTCGGCGTCGACCTCCACGAGGAGCGCCCCGTCCTCGAGCTGGGCCTCGGTGGTGGCGTGGTCGGCGTAGACCGAGATGGTCGACACGAACACGTAGCGCCCCACCCGCCCCCGGAGCACCTCGGTCGAGCGCTTGGCCTCGTCGGGCGTGTACGCGGCCACGTCGATCACCGCGTCCCACCTGCGCCCATCCAGCGCCGACAGGTCCGAGCCTCGGTCGCCGCGAAGCTTCTCAACCTCTGCGAAGAGCTCGGGGCTGGTCACGCCCCGGTTGAACAGGGTGACCTGGTGCCCCAGCCCGACCGCCTCTTGGACGACGGCCCGGCCGAGGAAGGCGGTGCCGCCCAACACCAGCAGGCGCACGGTCAGCGGGCTCGCGGACCGGCCCGGGTCACCTCGCCGGTCCCGGGGCCGGCGCCTTGAAGACCGCCGAGCGGTAGTACGCGAGCTCGGCCACGCTCTCCTTGACGTCGTCCATGGCCCGGTGGGTGGTCTGCTTGCCCGGCGCGCCGCCCAGCGCCTCGGGGTACCAGCGCCGGCACAGCTCCTTCACGGTAGAGACGTCGACCGAGCGATAGTGGAGCCAGTTCTCGATGTCCGGGAGATAGGCGGCCAGGAAGCGGCGGTCCGTCCCGATCGAGTTGCCAGCCAGCGGAACGGTGCGCGGCTCGGGGATGTGGGACTTCAGGAACTCGAGCACCTGCTCCCCGGCCGCCTCGAGGCCGAGGGTGGAGGCCCTGATCGCATCGAGCAGACCCGAGCGCGTGTGCATCTCGCGGACCAAGTCCTCCATCGAGTCGAGCTGCGCGGTGGTGGCCGTGACGACCAGGTCGGGCCCCTCGGCGACGATCTGGAGCTCGTCATCGGTGACCAGCACCGCGATCTCCACGATGACGTCGCGCGACGGCTCGAGCCCGGTCATCTCGAGATCCATCCAGGCCAGCACGCCGGGCCGATGCTACAGAACGCCTCTATCGGACGGATGAGGCCTTCCCGACTCGCGACGACGGGCCTCCCGAAACACCCGACCGATGTCTTCCTCGGTCCGGTCCTCGAAGAACCGAACCGAGTGGGGGATGGCCTTGCCCTGGGCGAGCAGGACCTCTGGCAGCCGGTCTGCCTTGGTGGAAGATCGCCATTGGCTCATCGGGCCGACCGAGTTCCCCGATCGTGAACGAGATGCTCTCGAGCGTGTCGGGGGCGTCGTCTTGGCCCCGCAGGGAAAGACGACCCCCACCGGTCCGGATCGCCGGCACCGTCTCACTCACGAGGGTCCGGGTGGAGACACGGGAGCACGCTACGAGCCGGGTCTCGGATCGCTGAGGCTGCCCAAACTTCACCGCTAGCTTTTCTCCGTCGTGGTCCCGATCTCCCTCCATCAGCTGGATCCGGAGCTCCCCGTGCCGCGCTACGCCCACCCGGATGACGCCGGTGCCGACCTCTTCGCCCGCATGGACGTCCATCTCGAGCCCGGCGGGGGGCGGGCGCTCGTCCCCACCGGGATCGTGATCGCCATCCCGGCCGGCTTCGCCGGCCTCGTCCTCCCGCGCAGCGGCCTTGCGCTCCAGCACGGGATCACCTGCCTCAACACCCCCGGGCTCATCGACCCTGGGTATCGGGGCGAGGTGTCAGTGCTGCTGGTGAACACCGACCCGACCACCGGCTACGACGTGCAGCGCGGCGACCGGATCGCCCAGCTCGTGGTCATGGCTTTCGAGCAGGCCGCGTTCAACCTGGTCAGCGCGACTGAGCTGTCGGGGTCGGAGCGCGGAGAGGGGGGATTCGGGCACTCCGGTCGTTGAGGGTCGCCCGCACCCTCGGGGTATCCTGGGCGGCACTGCGGACGTGGCTCAGTTGGTAGAGCATCACCTTGCCAAGGTGAGGGTCGCGGGTTCGAATCCCGTCGTCCGCTCCAGGACGTCATCACATTTGGCGTCGCTACATCTTCACGTTTCGCTGTGACAGCCCGGTAGGAAGTGCTGCTGCGGCAGTCCGCGAGTCTCCGGCGACACCGTGCTGGGGTCCGGCACGACCCGAGCGCCGTGATCAGAGCGTGCTGTTCGCTGCGATCAGATCGCCGATCGTCTGTCGTCGTCGGCGCCGTGTCCTGGGGGCCAGGCCCCTTCGTTGTCGATCCGCTGCGTCGCGTTGTCGCTCCTCGAAGGCGTCGACGATCCGCATGTTGCGGACGACGACTGCCGCTCCCAGGAAGAGCGATATGGCGCACAACCCCATGAGCCGACACCAGCCCCTGGTCACATCGGTCGAGGCGGGATC
This sequence comes from Acidimicrobiales bacterium, assembly GCA_050743525.1. Classification (GTDB taxonomy): domain Bacteria; phylum Actinomycetota; class Acidimicrobiia; order Acidimicrobiales; family RAAP-2; genus Palsa-461. The sequence goes on along the minus strand of JBOGFV010000011.1, from coordinate 7,564 downwards.
CTTCATCGTGGCGTAGGTGCGTTCGACCGCAGTGCGCCGGGCGAAGGAGACTCGATGGGTCTTGGAGGGATAGTCGTGCTTCTGCGCCGTCTTGGCGTTCACCTCCGGTGGGACGGTGATCGTGAGAGCAGTCCTCGCTGACTGTCCGGACGAACCGTTCGGCGAAAGTCGCCCTCGGTGAGGTGACCGGAGTGCGTATGGTTCGATGTCGATGGAGTCGAGCCCGGCGTCGAAGCTAGCGGTGAACTTGGTGGCGCGGTCACGGATCAGGAACCGGAAGTGGCGACCGGCGTCTTCGAGTTCGGAGGCGAAGTTGCGGGCCACCTGGGTGACCCAGGGGCCGATGGGGTTGGCGGTGACGCCGAGCAGGTGCACCCGTCGCCGGTCAGTCTCGATGACGAAGAGCACGTAGAAGTGGCGCAGCGTGATCGTCTCCACGGTGAAGAGGTCGGTGGCCGAGAGGCTGAAGGGTACCAAAATGCCGATCGACCCCCTGAGCTGGGACTACGCATCGGCGTTGGGCATCATTCGCTTATCGCTTTTACCGCTGGATATGGATGGTACGAAAATCGCACTATCCACTAATCCGAATCGCCGGCTAGACTGGCAGTCATGTCCAGGACAACGTTGCGGGCCAAAGGGCAGTTGACCCTCCCCGAGGAAATCCGTGCCGCAGCACATCTCGAAGAAGGCGACCTCCTGGATGCGGAGATCACGACGGAAGGCATATTGCTCCGGCCTCAGAAGGTGATCGATGCCACCCAGGCGTGGTTCTGGACGACGGAATGGCAGGACGGTGAGCGGGAAGCGGATGCCGATCTTGCCGCTGGTCACGTAGAGACAGTCGACTCCGGCGAGGCGTTCATCTCGGCTCTGCGGAGTGGCACAAGAGGTTCAGGGCGGCGGCGTCGGCGCGGCAATTGACGCTGGTGTGCCTACCTTTGCATGGTTGGCCCGCTTCGGCGCCGACTTTGACGCCCTCTCCAATGATCAGCAAGCGGCGTTTCTGGCCGCGGTCGAACTGTTCGTGGCAGACCTCAGAGCGGGCTCGTTTCGTCCGGGTCTTCGGGTGAAAGGCGTGAAGGGGGCCGGTGGCGTTTTCGAGATGACCTGGGCCGCCAACGGGCGGGCGACCTTCGAGTACGGGCGAGAGATCAGTCCTGGCCAGACCCATGTCATCTGGCGTCGCGTGGGTACTCACGATGTGTTCCGGACCCCCTGACGGCGATTGACGTGGTGCACGTGGTACAGGGTCTCGAGGTTCGCGCTCCAGAAAAACGCACACGCCATCGACAACTACGGTCAGTTACGGTTCATCGTGGTCAGTCGAATACGCAAATCATGCTGCGCAGATTTGCAAAGGTGCAGCTAGAGAACTTGGGAAATTTTTGGCTTTGAAGCTGCTGGTCAGGGCGTCGGGCGGACCGCGAGAGGCAACGGGAATCGAACCAAGTGCCCGAACGAGCACCAGCGGCCAGCGAGGGCCCTTCTCCTCCTCGTATATACCGATTGACCCCTAGTAAATACTGCGGACGTGGCGAAGCACCTGGTGGATCTGGACGAGGAGATGCTCGACTCGGCGCGCGCCGAGCTCCGTACGACCACCATCAAGGATACGGTCAACGAAGCCCTGAGCAGGGCGACGAGCTGCCGGGAGCGCAGCGTTGCCACGGCGTTGGACGTGCTCGCTCATGCTCACCTCGCTGACCGAGCTGACGCGTGGCGCTGAGGTTCCTGCTCGATACCAGCGTGGTGAAGCGGCTCCGGTATCTCGAAGTTCGCAGCGTGGTCGAACCATTGGCGGCCGCGGGTGAGCTGGGGCGCCCGAGTATCTGCGATCTCGAGGTGGGCTACCCGGCGCGCAATGCCCAGGAGTGGGACCAGCTCGTCGGGGCGCTCAACGCCTTCCCGGCCGTCGACTTCACCGCGGCGCATCTGCGCCGTGCGCTCCAGGTCCAGCGCTTGCTGGCCGCTCGCAGCCAGCGGGGCCGCAAGATCCCATAGCTCTGGTCGCCGCAGCCGCCGAGGAGCTCGAGGCGATTGTCCTCCACTATGACGCCGAGTTCGACCTCATCGGATCGGTGACCGGGCAGCGCTGCCAGTGGGTCGTTCCTGCCGGCACCACTCCATGAGCACCGGACATCGCGGCCGCTCGTGACCAGCTCGGGTGGGCGCCGTCGGTCGGGCTCCTGGACCGCCTGAGCCGAGCGGCCGAGTCCTTCCGGGCCGGCGGCTCCGCTCCCGAGGGTCCGTCCCGACCGAATAGCGTCGCTGGCGGGACCCGATCGAGAGAGGTGGAGGAGATGCGCGACATCGACACTGGGACCGAGGATCTGTTGGCGCGGGTGGAGGACGGTGTGGGTGTCCTGACCATGAACCGCCCGGAGCGCCGCAACGCGCTGTCGGGGGCCATGCTCGCCGCGCTCGGCCGGACATTGGCCACCTTCGAGGTCGACGACGAGGTCGGGTGCGTGCTGGTGACCGGGGCCGGCGGGGCGTTCTGCGCCGGCGGCGACGTGAAGGCGATGGCCGGTGGGCCGGACGACTCGACCGGCCGGCGGGTCGGCCTCGACGAGCGGATCCACCTCCAGCGCCTCGACCAGCGGGCCGTGTCGGGCCGGCTGTTCGAGATGCCCAAGCCGACCGTGGCGGCCCTACCCGGCCCGGCGGCGGGCGCGGGCCTGTCGATCGCGCTGGCCTGCGACCTTCGCTACGCCGCCGAGCGGGCAGTCCTGACGACGGCGTTCGCCCGGGTCGGGTTCGCTGGCGACTACGGCGGGACCTGGTTCCTGACCCGGTTGGTCGGCCCGGCTCGGGCCCGCGAGCTCTACTTCCTCTCGGCCCGCATCAGCGCCGAGGAGGCGAGGGCCGACGGGCTCGTCAACGCGGTGTTCCCCGACGATCGCCTGGACGAGGAGGCCCTCGCGATCGCGAAGCGCCTGGCCGCCGGGCCTCGGGTGGCCTACCGGTACATGAAGGAGAACCTCAATCGGGCCGTGTTCGGCGAGCTGGGCGAGTGCCTGGACATGGAGGCGGCCCATCACATCCGGACCGGCCTGACCGAGGACCACCGGGAGGCGGTGGCCGCGTTCAACGAGAAGCGCGAGCCCTCCTTCAAAGGACGCTGAGATGGCCGGCGTCCGCTTGCGCCAAGTGGCGCTGGTTGTCCAGGAGCTCGAGCCGGTGGTGGCCAAGCTCCGCGAGGTGCTCGGGGTGGACCAGGAGCCGTTTCGCGACCCCGGCATCAAGGTGTTCGGGCTCCACAACGCGGTGCTGGAAGTCGGCGACACCTTCGTCGAGGTGGTCTCGCCGGTCGAGGAAGGGACGACCGCCGGGCGCTACCTCGAGCGCCGGGGCGGCGACGGCGGGTACATGGCCATCTTCCAGATGGAAGACCTCGAATCGGCCCGGTCCCGGATCGATGATCTGGGTATCCGGGTGGTGTGGCGCTCCGACCTGGTCGACATCGCCGGGACCCACCTGCACCCGAAGGATCTGCCCGGTGCCCTCGTCTCGATCGATTGGGCCCGGCCGGCCGAGAGCTGGCGGTGGGCCGGCCCGCGTTGGATCGGCGGGGCGCCCGAGTTCGGCACCGGGGGAGTGGTGGGCGTCACCGTGCAGTGCGACGACCCCGAGGCCCTGGCCGCTCGCTGGGGCGCGGTGCTCGACCGCCCACCGGTGGCGTCCGACGACGCCTCGGTGGTGCCGCTCGACGGCGGCGAGGTGCGCTTCGTCCACCCCGCCGACGACCGGGGCGAGGGCATCGGCGCGTTCGAGGTGGCCCGGCCGGGGGCCGAGTCGGGCGAGTGGAGTGTCGGGGGCGTCCGGGTGGTCCTCCGCCCGTCCGCGTCCTGACCCGGGTCTCCGGCCGGCCAAGGCGGCCGTTCCTGGCCGCCCTGGCGGCGGCTCTCTCGGTCCTGTGTCTCGCCGCCAGCGCGCCCGCGGCCACCTTCACGCCGTGGAGCCCCCACGACGGCTCCCGGCTCCTGGTCGGGGCCTACTACTACCAATGGTTCCCGCAGAACCTGGCCCAGGGGACGACGCGGGCCGACCTGATCCCCCCGCAGGGCCCCGACCCGAGGACCGACGTGTCGTCCAACCCGAAGACCGCCGAGCGGGCGATCCGTCAGGCCAGGCGGGCCGGGGTCAACTTCTTCGCCCTCGACTGGTGGCCCAAGAACCGCTGGTACGGGCGGACCCTCGCCGAGAAGGCGTCCGACGACGCCAACACCGCCGCGTTCCTCCGGGCCTCCAACCTCAAGCAGATCAGGTTCTGCATGTTCTACGAGACCTTCGGGCTCGACTTCGACCCGAGGACCGAGAGCACCCCGGTCAACCCGGACATGGAGCTCGAGTTCGACGCCGACATGCTCGCCTTGGCCACCCACTACTTCCACTACCGCAACTACCTGCGAATCCACGGCCGCCCGGTGGTGGTGCTGTACCTGACCCGCACGCTCACCGGCGACGTCGCCGGGATGATCCAGGGCGCCCGCCAGCTCCTGGCTGCCCACGGCTACCACCCCTACTTCATCGGCGACGAGGTCTACTGGCGGGTGACCGACGAGACCCTGCCGGCCAGCGGGCCGACGCTCACCACCACTCCGCAGGCGTCCCGGATCGAGGAGTTCGACGCCATCACCGCGTACACCTACTACTTCGGGGGCAACCCGCCCCAGTACGGGCCGACCCAGGACTTCAGCGGGTACCCCGGCGACACCAGCGTCATCGCCGACCAGCTGGCGCTGATGCAGCGGTACCGGGACGCCACCGGCGGCCGAGTACCCGTGATCCCCGACGTCTCGCCGGGCTTCAACGACCGCGGCGTGCGGCTCGCCACCAACCACCCGGCCCAGCCCCGGGAGTGGCGGCCCGGGGACGGCCCCGCCTCCACGCTCGACCACTTCTTCCGGGACTTCGCGCTGCCCTCGGTCGACCCCCGGTTGCCCATGGTGTTCGTCACGGCCTGGAACGAGTGGAACGAGGACACCGGGGTCGAGCCGGTGCCCGGGGTGCCGACCACCCGGGACGACAGCCCGAGCGGCGACGCCTACACCCAGGGCTACCCCTATGGAGGGGAGGGAGACAGCGCGCTCGTCACGCTTCGGCGCGACATCGACTGCGCCGACGGCCTCGGGTCCTGTCCGGCCCCGACTGCGGCGGGGTGAGAACACCGCGCCGGCCGGATCGAGCGGTCGTCGTGCCCGAGCGCGACCGGGCCACCTCGATGACGCGGCGGGGTCCGGGCGTCGGATACTGTCGGGGCACGGCGGATCGGCGATCCCGCCGACGAGGCAAACCGATGTGTGGACCGACCCTTACGGCGATGCGGGTGACCGAGGCCTCTGGCCCGGCGGCCCCGGTCGTGTCGATCCACGGCACCGGCGGCTCGCCCAGCCTTTGATTCTCCAGGGCACCGCCAGGGCGTAGGCCCGGTCGACCGGCCCGTCCGGTCCTCCCCCCAGCGGTAACCCCACGGCCGGCTCCCCGGCCCCTCGCTCATCGAACTCTCCGGCCGCGGCCGCCCGCGCCCCGTGGCGCCGCGCCGGGCCCTACGACAAGGAAGCCCATCGTGGCTGAACTCTCCGATTTCCCCTCTGCGTCGGCGACCGAGACCGTCGCGTTCTGCTGGGCCCAGCTGGGCCGGCACAAGCGCGCCCTGGTGACCTCCTGGGTCGTCATGGTGCTGGCCGTGGTGACCGCCGACATCGTCTGCCCGCTGATCTTCGCCGCGATCCTGAGCCGGGTGGCCCGGTTGCCCCAGCACGGGGTGACGAGCGAGTGGCACCGCTTCGGGCCTTTTCTCCTCGCCTACGGCCTGGCCGGCCTGATCGGCATGGGCTTGTGGCGGGTGTCGGGCTGGCTGGAGTGGGGCGCCTGCGTCCGCGCGTTCGCCAGCTGCCTGAACAACGGCTACCGGCACCTGCTCCGGCTCAGCTACCGCTGGCACATGGACCACCCGGCCGGCGAGGTCATCTCATCGCTGGGCAACTTCTCGTGGGCGTTCGTCGAGATGGTCGACGTGGCCTCGTGGGGTCTGCTGCCGGTCACCGTCATCGTGCTCTCGGCCCTGGCGGTGCTTTCGGTGGCGGCCTGGCCGTCGGCCCTGGCCCTGCTCCTGATGGTGGCTGCCTTCGTCTTCGTGCTGTCGCGACGCCTGCCCCAGGTCCGGGCGGCCTCCCAGGAGTTCGAGGACCACCATTCGAGGGCGACCGGCGTGGTCTCCGACACCGTCACCAACCTGATGGCGGTGCGGACCGCCGCGGCCGAGCCCCAGGAGCGGGTGCGGGTGGAGGGCCTCATGGGCCAGTCGGTCGACGCCGACCTGCGGGCCCGCTCGATCTTCATGCGGACCCAGCTGCAGCTCGAGACCGCGATCGTGATCGGCACCCTGCTCGCCCTGATCGCCGGCACGACCATGGCCGTGCACCACTGGTCCTCGACGGCGGCGCTCTATCTGATCCTGTACTACTCGGCCCAGGTCGCGATGGCCATGCAGCAGTCCTTCGAGCACCTGCGCTCGCTGGCCCGCTCGCTCGGGCGGGCGGCCAAGTTCACCGCCATCTCGGCGGTGCCGCCCGAGATCACCAACCGGCCCGACGCCCGGGGCCTGGCGGTCCCGCGCGGCCGGATCGAGTTCAACAAGGTGTCGTTCGGCTACGGGGTCGGCCCCGGCCTGTTCGACGAGCTCAGCCTGGCCGTGAAGGCGGGGGAGCACGTGGCGCTGGTCGGCCCGTCGGGATCGGGCAAGTCGACGCTGTCCAAGCTCCTGCTGCGGTTCATGGACGTCGACGGCGGCGAGATCCTGGTCGATGGCCAGGACATCCGGGACGTGACCATGGCCTCGCTGCGCGGTGCGGTCTCCTACGTGCCCCAGGACCCCCAGCTCCTGCACCGGACGATCGCCGAGAACATCTGCTACGGCCTCGGCGCCGAGAACGGCGGCGGGGACCAGCGCGCCGAGATCGACTACGAGCTGGTGCACGCCGTCGGCAAGGCGGCCCACGTCGAGGAGTTCGTCTACGACCTCCCCGACCGCTACGACACCGTCGTCGGCGAGCGCGGCCTCAAGCTGTCCGGTGGCCAGCGTCAGCGGGTGGCCATCGCCCAGGCCATGGCCAAGGGCGCGCCCATCCTCGTCCTCGACGAGGCCACCTCGGCCCTCGACTCGGAGTCCGAGCACCTGGTCCAGGAGGCGCTTTGGCGGCTCATGGAGCGCTCGACAGCGCTCGTCATCGCCCACCGGCTCTCGACCATCGCCAAGATGGACCGGATCGTGGTGTTCGACCAGGGCCGGATCGCCGAGGAGGGGACCCACCGCGAGCTCCTGAGCCAGGGCGGCCTCGGCCTCTACGGCCGCCTGTGGCAGCACCAGTCGGGCGGGTTCCTCGTCCAGGAGGCGGGGTAGCGGGCCGGGGTCAGTGGCGCTGCTTGGCCCGGACGGTGAGGACCACCAGGTCGTCGTGGAGGTCCGGGCTGGAGAGGGCGACGATGGCCACCCGCTCGGTGGTCGAGAAGGCCGAGCTGTCACAGTCGCGCAGCACGGCGGCGACCCCCTCGGAGC
>JBOGFV010000010.1:0-1796 GCA_050743525.1 Acidimicrobiales bacterium | reverse complement strand
CCGCCGGGGCGCAACAGGGGCTTCCCTCGGTACAGGTTGAAGAATTACCCGAGCCCGAGGCATGCGAACAGGATCGGGTTCATCATCGATATGACGTTGTAGGGGCAGATGTAGGGGAGCCCCATGGTCAGGATGTCGCTCTGGCCCTCGACCACCACGCCCTGCTGGCGCCAGACGCTCTCGAGCGCCCGCTCGTGGACCGCCTCCACCTCGCCGGCCTGCACCGAGGTCAGCGCGTGGGGGGCCCGGATCGAGTGGAAGATCTGCCGGGCCACCTTGGCCGGGGTGGCGTCGAGCGCCGCCGCGGTGGCCGCATAGGTGGCCCGGTCCCGCAGTCCCCACTCCCACTCCCGCTTCTGCAGGAACGAGAACTGCGAGGGGAACGTGTCGGTGTTGAGGGTGGTCTCGATCTGGAAGACCTTGATGCCGCTCTTGGCGATGTGCCGGCCCATCCGCCAGTTGGAGGAGTGCAGCTCCGAGGACGGGGCGTGCATGAACGAGCGCGAGTGGCGCATGGTGGTCGGGTTGTGGTGGTGCCGAAGGCTCCGGTAGCTGGCCAGCCCGGTGGCCACGCTCTTGTGGCCGCCGTCCATCGCCACCAGGCTGATGTTCACGTACACGAGCAGGTCGCTGGTGGCGGCCCGCTTGTTGATCTCGACCTCCTCGCCCTCGTCGGTCCGGCCGAGGTCGAGCAGGTTGTCGGGGTCCTCGGCGTCGTGCTGGGTCAAGAGGCCATGGGGGGCGAAGGCTTCGTAGATGCGGTCGCCCAGGGCGTGACGGAGCTCCGGCTCGGTCATCCGACGGTGCAGGGCCAGCGCCGCGATCAGGACCACGTCGTCGACCCCGGCCTCGGCGGCCATGTCGAGGACCTCCTCGATGACCATCTGGCGGGCGTCGGGCGCCTGCATCGGCGGCAACGGCAGCGAGACGTCGTCGAAGCAGATGGTGAGCTTCATGCCGGGATGGAGCAGGGCGCGGAGCGGCGCCGAGTCGCCGGCCGGGTGCTCGAGCGCGTGGCGGATCGCCCCGACCGGGTCCTTCAGCGCGTCGAGCGGCTCGGGGGCGTAGACCACCCGGCTGCCCTCGGGCAGGCGCTCGAGGGTGAAGCCCTCGCCCTTCCAGAACAGGGTGGGCGGCGTCGAGCCGTCCACCTCGAGCACGAACCCCGGTCGTGGGCTCATCGACGTCCTCCTCGGGTCGACCCCCGCAGGTCAAAGGCGATCTTCACGGCGCCTCGGCGGCCGGCCGCCCCGGCGTGGGCGACCGCCTCCTCGAAGCGCTCCAGGGGATAGGTGGCCGACACCAGGCGGCCGGTCCGGAGCGCCCCCACGGCCTCGATGGCCATGGCGAAGGTCGGCCGGGTCGCCCCACCGGCGCGCTCGGTTCCGTACGCGTAGGCGCCGGCCAATCGGATCTCGCGGTGCCACAGCGGCGCCAGGTCCACGCTCACCCGACCCGGCATCCCGACCAGCACCACCGTCCCGCGTGGCCGGACGAGCTCGAGCGCCTCGCCGATCGACTCGGCCGAGCCGACGCAGTCGAAGATCACGTCGGCGCCGCCGGTCAATCGCCCGCTGCCCGGGCCGCCCATCGTCATCGAGCGGGCCTGGCGCCGGACCGCCCGGGCGAGCTGTTCGGTCGGGAGCGCCGAGGTGGCGCCGAGCTCGCCGGCCAGCGCGCGCTGGTTGGCGTACTTGGCCCCGGCCACCACGGCCCGGGGGGTGGGAATGGCTTCCCGGCTGGCCAGGTGGGTCAGCGCACCGACGGTCGCGAGCCCAAGGGTGCCGGCCCCGACG
>JBOGFV010000009.1:0-4278 GCA_050743525.1 Acidimicrobiales bacterium | reverse complement strand
ATCCTGTGCAGCGCCGAGGCCGCCGAGTCGGCCGGGGTCCCACGCGACCGGTGGATCTTTCCCCTGGCCTCGGCCGAGGCCAACGACCACTGGTTCCTCTCCGAGCGAGCCGAGCTGTGCCGCTCCCCCGCCATCCGGCTGTGCGGCGAGTCGGCCCTCGGCAACGCCGGCGTCGCGATCGACGATGTCTCGATCGTCGACCTCTACTCGTGCTTCCCGTGTGTCGTGCAAATTGCGGCGCGCGAACTCGGCCTCCCGCTCGACGGTGACACCGGCCGGCTCACCCGGACCGGTGGGCTGACCTTCGGCGGCGGCCCGGGCAACAACTACACCAGCCATGGGATCGCCCGGGTGGCCGAGGCGTTGCGGGAGGAGCCCGGCTCGGTCGGGATCGCCACCGGGCTCGGATGGTTCGCGACCAAGCACGCGGTCGGGGTGTACTCCACCGTGCCCCCGGGCGACGGGTTCCGGTCCGAGCACGTGCAGTCGGCGGTCGACACGCTGGAGAAGTGGGACGAGGACCCCGATGCGATCGGGGAGGCGGTGGTGGAGACGTTCACCGTCACCTACGACCGTGAGGGCAACCGCGAGCGCGGGATCGTCGCCTGCCGGGTCGGGCCGAACCGGCGCCGGTGGGCCAACGTCGCCGACCCGGACCAGCTGGCCGCGCTGACCGACGCCGAGCAGCCCGGCTGGTCGGGCCTGCTCCGCCCCGACGGCCTCTTCGAACTGGCCTGCTGAGTCCGGACCACGCTCAGCCAGGCAGCCGCACCGACCCGTCGGCGCCGATGGGCCAGCCATCGTTGCGGGCCACCTCCCAGGGGTGGCCGTCGGGATCGACGAACACGCCCGAATAGCCGCCCCAGAAGCTCCGGCCGGGCTGGCGGCCGATCACCGCGCCGGCCGCCCTGGCCTCGGCGATCACCGAGTCGACCTCCTCCTCGGAGCGGGTGTTGTAGGCGAGGGTGACCCCGCCCCAACCGCCGCCGTCCTCACCGGTCGAGTCCTCGGCCAGCCGAGCCCGGTCCCAGAGGGCCACGATCATCCCGCCGGCCTGGAAGAACACGACGTCCCCGGGGTCGCCGCCCACCGTCCAGCCCAGCGCCTCGTAGAAGGCTCGGGCACGCTGGAGGTCCCGGACGCCGAGGGTGACGAGGCTCACTCGCTGCTCCATCGGGCCAGTATGGGACGCCGGTCCCGGTGCGGGGGACCGATCGCCGGCCCACCAACACATGGCGCCGGACGTCCGACGGGCCGGGCATCCTGGGGGAGTGCCGTATGACCCGACGATCTATGGCGGGGCCGCGGCCCACTATCGGCACGGTCGACCGGCCTATTCGCCGCAGCTCGAAACCGTCATGGCGAGGGAGCTGGGTCTGGACGGGACCGGGAGGCTGCTCGACGGTGGCTGCGGACCCGGGATCCTGACGATCCGGCTCGCCCACCTGTTCGAGGAGGCCGTTGGCCTCGACCCCGACCCCGCCATGCTCGAAGAGGGTTGTCGGGCCGCCCAGGATCGGGGTCTCACGAACATCAGCTGGGTTCAAGCCCTCGCCGAGGACCTCCCCACCGCGGCCCCGGGACCGTATCGAGTGGTGACCTTCGGCCAGTCGTTCCAGTGGACCGACGAAGCCCACGTCGCCGAGGCCGTGTACGACATGTTGGAGCCTGACGGTGCCCTCGCGCTGATCTCCCACACGGTGGCGGGGCGCCCTGCACCGAAGAGTCCCGGGCCACCTCCGATCCCGCACGCAGAGATCACGGCGGTCGTCGAGAGGTACCTCGGCTCCACGCGGCGCGCCGGCCAGGGCACGGTGCCGGTTCGAACGCACCGGTTCGAGGACATCCTGGTTCGCACCCGCTTTGGTCCGCCCCGGGTGGTCTTCGCCCCCGGCCTCCCCGACCTGGTGCGGGACTCCGAGAGTGTGCTGTCCGGCTACCTCTCGCTCTCCACCTCGGCCCCGCACCTGTTTGGCGACCGGGTCGAGGAATTCGGGGCCGAGGTGCGCGAGTTGCTGAGGTCACGGTCTCGCGAAGGCAGCTTCTGGGACTGGCCTGGCGACACCGAGGTCGTCATCGCTCGTCGGGCCACGGCCGGTCGCACGTCTTGATGCCCGCCCATGGCGGTTGACATCGCCATCGACGATCCGCGGGCCGCCGACGTGATGGCCCTGCTCGCGATCCACCTCGATTTCGCCCATTCGGTCACACCGGCCGAGTACTCGTTCGCACTGGACGTGGAGGAACTCGTCGATTCGGCAGTGACGTTCTTCAGTGCCAGAACCACCGGGCGGCTCCTCGGCGTGGCCGCGCTGAAGCGTCTGGACGGGGGCCACGCGGAGCTCAAGTCGATGCACACGCTCGAGGCTGAGCGCGGTCGGGGCGTCGGAGGGGCGCTGGTCGACCACATCGTTGCCTTCGCTGCATCCCAGGGATTCCGGTGGGTAAGCCTCGAGACGGGCTCCACCGATGAATTCGCCTCGGCCCGTGCTCTGTACACCAAGATGGGGTTCCGACTCGGCGCGCCATTCGGCGACTACCGGGCCAGCCCGTACAACACCTTCATGACCCTGGCCCTGCAACCCCCAGCGGCGGCGCCAGACCGCTGAGGGGCGTCAGCCCGGGCCGGCATGTCGAGCGCCCATCGGCCTCTGGGTCGACCGCGCTCGAGCGGAGGTTCACCCCCGAGACGGGTCAGGCGAGGGCCACCTCGATCTCAGCCCACGGCAGCGCACCCTCTCGCATGCAGCTCGGCGTCCGGCTGACACAGTCGATGACCGTGGACGATGCGCCATCGCAGGGCCCGCCGTCGACAATGACCGTGACCTCGCCGGGGTCGAAGATGGCCCGCAGTTGTTCGGCCGAGGTGCACGCAGGCTCACCGTGCCGATTGGCACTGGTCATGGCGATCGGACCGACCGCGAGGCAGACCTGCTCGACGAGCGGGTGGGCCGGCCAGCGGATCCCGACGCTGCGCCCATCCCCGCCGACGAGGGCCCCAACGGCTCGTTTGGCTCGGACGACGATCGTGAGTGGGCCGGGCCAGAACCGCTCGGCCAGGCGAACGGCGGCCTCGGGAAAGGTCGACGCCACCGCGTCAACCTGGTGGCGCTCCCCGATCAGCACCGGCAGGGCGAGCCCCGGGGGACGGCCCTTGGCCTCGAAGATCCGATCGATCGGCCCGCGTCGGAGCGCGCCGGCCAGCCCGTAGACGGTGTCGGTGGGGAGCCCGACCACCTGACCCGCGGCGAGCGCCTCGATCACGGGTTCGAGGTCGAACTCGGGGGCCCCGCTCACCGCCATCTCGCTACCAGCGCGCGGGGGCGCCCGGCCAGGTCGGCCAACACCTCTGCGTCGGTGGCGCCGGCCCGACGCGCCGCCAGCCGGGCGGCCCGCTCCTGGGTCGGGGCGATCTCGATCACCGCGGCCCCGGGTCGGGCCAACCACTCCCCCGCGCCGGCGAGGATCGACTCGACATCGGCGAGCCCAGGCACGCCGTCGCGGCCAGGCCCCGCCACCAACGCGCCGTAGGGCTCGTGATCACGCACCACCGGGTCGAGCAGCTCCCACTCCACCGCCGCCACATACGGGGGGTTGGCCACGACCAGCGCGACGCGGCCCCGGTCGTCGGCGTCCAGGGCGTCCCACCACGACCCCTGCCGGAACTCGACCGTCGGGCCGCCGGCCCGTGCTCGGTTCTCCTCGGCCAGCTCGAGCACGGCCTCGTCGAGGTCGGTGGCGACCGTGTCGACCCCATGGCCGTGCCGCTCGGTCGCGATGGCGAGCGCGATGGCGCCGGTGCCGGTGCCGAGGTCGACGACCTTGCCGTTGCCGCCGTCGGCCAGCGTCCGATCCAGCTCGGCCAACGCCACGTCGACCAGCCACTCCGTCTCGGGGCGTGGGATCAGCGCCCGGGCGTCGACCAGCAGGTCGAGCTGGCGAAACGGCCAGTGACCGAGCACGTACTGGAGGGGCTCACCGGACTCCCGGCGCCCGGCCAGCTCCCGCACCCGGGCCGCCGCTTCACCGCGCAACGCGGCGTCGGGACTCCCGGCCCCGGCCACGTCCTCGAGCAACCAACGGGCCTCGTGGTCGGATCCGAGCGCGGTCGCGAGGGCCCGGCGGACCCGGCGCCGCTCGATCCCGTCCCAGGGCTCGGTGCCCGGGTTCACCCGGTCCCGGCCTCGTTCTCACCCAGCTGGCGGGCCCTCTTGTCGGCCATGAGGGCCTCCGCGAAGTCATCGAGGTCCCCGGCCAGCACCTGGTCGAGCTTGTGCA
>JBOGFV010000008.1:0-8191 GCA_050743525.1 Acidimicrobiales bacterium | reverse complement strand
CCTTTGCGGTAGCGGCCCGACAGCCAGCCGCTCGCCAGCGGGCTCCACGGGATCACGGCCAGGCGGTAGCGCTCGCAGACCGGCAGCACGTCGGCTTCGATCGACCGGACGAGGATCGAGTAGGGCGGCTGCTCGCAGATGAAGCGCTCGGTGCCGCGCCGCTGGGCCACGAACTGGGCCTCCACGATGTCGGCGGCCGGGTAGGTCGACGAGCCGATGTAGCGCACCTTGCCGTGGTGGACGAGGTCGCTCAACGCGCCGAGGGTCTCCTCGATGTCGGTGTCGGGCTCGGGCCGGTGGATCTGGTACAGGTCGATCCAGTCGGTCCCCAGCCGGCGCAGGCTGTTCTCGCACTCCTGGATGATCCAGCGCCGCGAGTTGCCCTGGACGTTGGGGTCCTCCCCCATCACCCCGTGGACCTTGGTGGCCAGCACGATCCGGTCGCGGCGGTCCTTCAGCGCCTTGGCCACGATCTCCTCGGACTCGCCTTGCGAATACACGTCGGCGGTGTCGACGAAGTTGATCCCGGCGTCGAGGGCCCGGTGGATGATCCGCACCGAGTCGTCGTGGTCGCGGTTGCCCCAACCCCCGAACATCATCGCCCCGAGGCACAGCGGGCTGACCTTCACACCGGTTCTGGCAAGGTTGCGCGTCTCCATCCGGCGCACCGTAGCGCCCGCACCCGCGGGCCGGGCCACGGCGGCCGGCGGCGGCGGGCCGGTCTCGTCCCCTCGGATCGAGCCGCCGGGGCGCTGCGCTCGCCGGGTACCGTTCGGCGGGAGGAGGCATGGATCTCGCGAGCGGGCGGTTCCGGATCGGCATCGTCATCGGCGCGGCCGTGCTGGTGACTGGCGCGCTCTCCACGATGACCACGGCGGCGGCGGCGGGGGCCTCGCTCACCGTCAACCCCGGCGCCCCGGTGCTGAATGGCCAGCGCGTGGAGGCGGCCGGGGCCGGCCTGGTTCCCGGCGTCAACGGCATCGTGGTCGAGTGCAACGACGCCCCCGGCCAGCCGACGGTCGAGACCCATGGCCTGACCCTGCCGGTCAGCTGCGTCGACCCGTTCTCCCTCCAGTTCCCCTATTCGCAGTGGGCGATCACGACCTCCGACGCCGGAACCTTCGACACGACCCTCGTCGTCCGGACCGGCGTGCTCGGGCCGCCCTCGGACACCGCGACCGCCGACAGCAGCGGTGCCAACCCCGCCACCGACGCGGCCCAGTATCCGTGCCCGCCGACGGCGGCCCAGCAGGCCGACGGGGTGGTGTGCGCGCTCTCGCTCTCGGACGGGGGCGGCGACCATGCCCAGGCGCCGCTCGCCTTCGGGCCACCGCTGTCGGGCCATCCTGCGGTCGCATTGCAGGGGCACGGCGCCGCCACCGGTGACACCGTGACCGTGGTGGCGAGCGGGCTCACTCCGGACTCGCCGACCCTCGTCGAGGAGTGCAACCTCACCCCGGGCGAGCCGCCCGACCCGTTCAGCCCCGGACCGGCAATCGGCTGCACGCCGCCGGTCGGCGGCCCGGACCCCTTCACCCTGCCGGTGTCGAGCGACACCGGCCAACTGACGGCCAGGATCGCCCTCAGCGAGGGCAACCTCGGCGCGCTGGCGGCGTCGGCCCCCTACCCGTGCCCGCCGACCGCGGCCCAAGTGGCGTCCGGATCCACCTGCGACGTGGTCGTGGAGGACGGCGCCTTTCGGATCGGGGCGGCGCCCGTCACGCTCACCGGGCCGGTTCCCGTGCCCGAGCTGATGGTGGACTCGGGGCATTCCGGACTGCTCGACGGCCAGCAGGTCACGGTCACCGGGTCTGGGTTCGCGGCCGACAACACCGTGACCCTGTACGAATGCAACGAGACCCCGGGGGAGCCGACGGTCGAGGTCCAGGGGGTCGCCCTCCCGGTCGGCTGTGACAACCCGTTGGCCTCGGGCCTCTTCCAGAGCGGGTTCGCCAGCACCGGAGCCGACGGGTCGCTCGCGCCCGTGCCCTTCACCGTGTCGACCGGGGTGCTCGGACCCCCCGACGGCGGCCCCGAGTCGGCCGCCGCCTACCCGTGCCCGCCGTCGCCGGCCGAGGAGCTCGCCGGGGCCAGATGCGACGTGGTCTTCACCGACAGCTCGAACGAGGTCGTCTCCGTCCCGATCGCGTTCGACTCGCCCGAGCGCTTCGATCCGTCGATGGTCGTGACTTCGCTCGGGGGCGGTGCGCCGACGCTCGCCTTCGTCCCGCTGTGGTCGCTCGCCTCGGGGTCCACGGACTTTGCGTCGCTGTCGGGCTTCACCCCGGACTCGCCCGGATTCCTCTTCGTCTGTCCGTTCTCGCCGTCGCCCCTGCAGCCGAACGCGTCGCTGGAAGGCCCCTGCACCCTCGCGGGGCCGGAATTCCTCGTCCCCGCGAACGGGCAGGACACCGTGAGCGCCTCGCTCCCGGCGCTGCCGTCGTGGCCGGTCGAGGCGCTCGTGGCGGTGGACGCGGCCGGCGACCGGGCCATCGCCACCGAAGCGTTCAACCTCGGGCCGCCCTGAGCTTCAGGCCGACGCCCCGAGGTCGATCACGCGGCCCTGGCGGGCCCCCTCCACGGCGGCGGAACGGCCCGCATAGCGCTTGACCAACGCGTCGATCTCGGCGTCGGTGCGGGGCGGGTCGTGGTGATACAGCAGGACCTGCGGCACCCCGGCGGCCTCGGCCAACGACACCGCGTAGCCGGCCGCGGCGTGGCCGAAGTCGGCCCGGGCGGCCAGCTCCTCGTCCAGGTACTGGGCGTCGTGGATCAGCAGATCGCAGCCCTCGGCCAGCGCCATCGCGGCGTCGTGCAGGGCCCCGAGGCCGGTGGGGCCCTCGCCGAGGACCGTCGGACAGTGGTCGCTCAGGTAGGCGAAGGCCGACCGGCCGTCCGAGACCCGATACCCGAAGGTGCGGCCACCCTTGTGGGGGATCTCCCGGGCCAGCACCTCGAAGCCCTCGATGCGGTGCGTCCCCTCTTCGAGGCCGTCGAAGCTCCAGGTCCCTCGCAGCTGCAACGGGGTGATCGGGAAGTGCGGCGGGGCCATCCAGCGCTCGAGGATCGCCTCGATGTCACCCTGCGCCGGAGCCCGCAGGTCGACCCGGGAATCCGGGTGGTCGACGGCCCGGCAGAACGGGAGGCCCATGGTGTGGTCCCAGTGCAGGTGGCCGAGCAGGATCGAGCCCGAGAAGGCCCGGTCGCCGAGCAGGGTGGACAGGCTCCGGAGCCCGGTGCCGGCGTCGAGGACGAGGGTCGGGGCCTGGCCATCCATCGCCACCGCGACGCACGAGGTGTGCCCGCCGTAGCGGACGAACTCGGCCCCCGGGGCGGGCGTCGAGCCGCGGACCCCGAGCAGGCCTAGCCGCATAGGGCGCGCCGACCGACCACGTCCGAAGTCTCGCGCGGGGCCATCGCTGCCCACGGTGACCGCCCCGGGCCGGCCCCACAAGAGAGAAGGCAGGTGGCTCGCCCGAGGTGCTGGCGTCCTTGACGGATCTCGGCCGGCGGCCGGGGCGCCGGACGGCCCGACCCCGCCAGCGGTAACGTGACCGGCTGGGCCTGGAATCGATTCCATGCCCGTCGGGCCGGGTGGAGGGAGACGCAATGAAGGTTGACGCCGAAGCAGCCGGGTTCGACGAGAAGCGGCTCGAGCGGATCACCGAGCATTTCGAGGGCCGGTACGTCTCGACCGGAAAGATCGCCGGCTGCCAGATCACCGTGGCCCGGGGCGACCACGTCGCCTACCACCGCTCCATCGGGCTGATGGACCGGGAGCGGGACAAGGCGATCACCGATGACACCATCTGGCGCATCTACTCGATGACCAAGCCGATCACGTCGGTCGCCCTGATGCAGCTCTACGAGAAGGGCCAGTTCCTCCTGACCGACCCGGTCCACCGCTACATCCCGTCGTGGGAGGGCTTGCGGGTCGGCGCCGTGAAGGACGACGGCTCCGTCGACACGGTCGAGTGCGAACAGCCCATCACGGTGCGCGACGCCCTCATGCACATGACCGGGCTGCCCAGCTTCATGGCGTCGGTCCACCCCATCGACCGGGCCTTCACCCTCGAGCGCCGGGAGGCCGGATCGGGCGCGACGCTCGAGAGCGTCTGCGAGATCCTGTCCAGGCACCCCCTCAAGTTCCAGCCCGGGACCCGGTGGAACTACGGCCTGTCGACCGACATCTGCGCGCGGCTCGTCGAGGTGCTGTCGGGCCAGAGCTTCGACGAGTACCTGCGGAGCGAGATCTTCGAGCCCCTCGGCATGGCCGACACCGGGTTCTTCGTCCCCGACGAGAGGCTGGAGCGGTTCGCGGCCAACTACAGCCGCAAGGCCGGCGAGGCACCGCAGCTGGGCGACGACCCGGAGACCTCGAACTATCGGCGCCCGCCCACCTACTTCTCGGGGGCCGGGGGCCTGGTCTCGACCACGCCGGACTACCTGCGCTTCTGCCGGATGCTGGTCGAGCGGGGCGAGCTCGAGGGGCACCGGATCCTCGGCCGCAAGACCCTCGAGCTCATGACGGTCAACCACCTGCCCAACGACGCCGACCTGACCAAGATGGCGATCGGCGGCTTCGGGGAGGCCGGGTTCGCCGGCGTCGGATTCGGCCTCGGCTTCGCCGTCGGCCAGGGCCCGGCGGCCACCTCGATGGCCGGGTCGGCCGGCGAGTACTACTGGGGCGGGGCCGCCTCCACCGCGTTCTGGATCGATCCCAGCGAGGACCTGGCGGTCGTGTTCATGACCCAGCTGATGCCCTCGGCGTCGTACCCGTTCCGGGCGCAACTGCGCTCGCTCGTGTACCAGGCCCTGGCCGACTGAACGGGGCCGGCCCCGACCGGTCAGCTCCGGGGAGGGCCGACGTTGGTGTCGAGCCAGGTGCGCAGCGGTGCCGAGGCGCGGTAGAAGTCCACGATCCGCTGCTTCGCCGCGGCCGTGCCGAGCCACGCGCCGACCGGCCACTGCTGCCAGGCCGTCAAGCCCTTGTAGAGAAGCAGCTCGATACGCGGGTGGTCCTTGGGGTAGCCCCGCGGCGCGGTCTTGAGGACCTCGTGCGCGGTGACCGAGACACCCTTGGTCTCGAGCGCCGCCACGATGCGGACCACCTGGCGGCCGGTCGTGTCGTCCGCTACCGCGGCCCGGAAACGGGCCAGCTGGTCCGGCGACGGCATGTAGAGGCCCGCACCCACGCCCAGCTCGGTGGCATTGAGCGAGATGTAGCCCCCGTCGTTGGTCGCCGCGATGTTCGTCTTGTACGGCGACTTGTCCCGGCTGAACCGGACGTCCCGGTAGGGACGGAAGATCTTCCCGTGGCCGAACTTGGGCGCCAGCTCGGCCAGGAGGGACTCCATCGGCCCTCTGACCTTGGCCTCGTAGAGGTCCTTGTGAGCGGCCCAGAACGTCTTGGTGTTGTCGACCTCGAGCCGGTCGAAGAACTCAGGGCCGGCGGCGGTCCAGCCCTTGAACGGCGGTTTGGCCCCGGGGGCGGGCGTTTTCGCAGGTGGCACGCCCGGAGACTATGCCCGACGCTTCAGGGCGGTCGTCCCCCGGTGAATCGTGCTTGACCGGGCCAAGAATCAATTTTATTCTTAGGGCGTGGTCCAGCAGGCTTCCGTCGTCGAGGGCCCCGACTTCGACCCCATCCGGGAGCGGCTCCTCGACGCCGCCGCCCACGTCTTCGCGCAGAAGGGCTATGCGGGCACCCGGATCCTCGACGTCGTCGCCGAGGCCGGCCTGTCGACCGGGGCCGTCTACGGCCGGTTCTCCTCCAAGAACGAGCTGCTCCGCGAGGCGGTCTGCAGCCGCTCGGCCTCGCGAATCCGCGGCGACGCCGAGCGCCTGGCCCGGGTGGCCGACGGGCTGGTCCGGGGGGCGCTCCGGGCCGAGCCGCTCAACGACTCCGAGGCCATGCAGCTCGAGGCCTACGTGGCCGCCCGCCGGGAGCCCGAGGTCGCCCAGGCCCTCCTCGAGGCGGCCGAGATCTACCGGAGCCGGGCCGAGCCGCTCCTCGGCGTCGCCTACGAGGACGGCACCGTGGCGCGGGACATCGACCCCGACGCCTTCGTGTACTTCATCCAGACCGTCTCGCTGGGGCTCATGCTCCAGCGGGCGGCCGGCATCCCCGCCCCCACCGGCGGGGGCTGGTCCCAGCTGATCAACCGCATCGTCGAGGGGTTCGGCGAGGCCCGGCCCGAGCCCCGAGCCTGAGCCCCACGAGAGGAGAGCCATGACCACCACCGCGGACACGCCCGAGGCCCCGGTGCTGCCGCTCGGCATCCACCAGTCCGACGCCGATCACCCGGTCTTCAAGAACGTCAACGACAAGGCTCAACGGATCTTCATCTGGCAGTACGAGCGCTCCCGCGAGCAGCTCGTCACCCTGTACAACCGGGCCTCGACGTCCCAGTGGAGCAGCGTTCGCGACCTCGACTGGTCGACCGACGTCGACGCCGAGAAGCACGCCACCGTCAACGGCGGGAACATGGGCCTGTTCCGGGAGGCCGCCAAGGTTCCCGGCTCCCCCATCCACAGCTGGGGCGAGAAGGAGTTCATCGCCCTCGCCCTCGAGATGCAGAAGGCGTCGATGAGCCAGTTCATGCACGGCGAGCAGGGCGCCATGATGACGGCGGCCAAGATCGTGGAAACGGTGCCGTGGATCGACGCCCGCTACTACGCGTCGACCCAGACGATGGACGAGGCCCGGCACACCGAGGTGTTCGCCCGGTATCTGCACGAGAAGCTCGGCGAGGCCTACCCGATGAGCCCGTTCCTCGAGGAGCAGATCACCGTGCTCTTGGAGGACAGCCGCTGGGACATCGCCTATCTCGGCATGCAGGTCATCATCGAGAGCCTGGCCCTGGCCGCCTTCGGCGACATGCACCGGCGCACCGAGGAGCCGCTGCTCAAGAAGCTGCTCCGCTACGTCATGTCCGACGAGGCCCGCCACGTGGCCTTCGGGATCCTGAGCCTCTCCGAGCTCTACGGCGAGCTCAGCGAGCCGGAGCTGAAGGATCGCCAGGAGTTCCTGCTCGAGAACACCCTGCGCAATCGGACCCGGGCCACCACGCCCGAGGTGTGGGAGCGCCTCGGCGTCAACCCGACCGACCTCATGCCCTATCTCATGGAGGCGGCCGGCAAGCGCAAGGACGGCGGGGTCAACCGCCAGTTCATGTCGGGCTTCTTCTCCAAGCTGGTCCCCAACGTCCGCAAGCTCGGGCTGCTGGACGCCAACAACGGCTACCTGCGCAAGGCCTGGGGCGAGGCCGGGCTGCTCGAGTACGAGTTCGCCGACGACACCGCCACCGACTACGCCACCTACGACGAGGTGGCCAAGGACCGCGAAGCCGCCGCGGCCGCCGAGGCGGAGACCGAGGGTTAGCCGACCAGCGAGGTCACCGGGGTCGACCCCGAAGGAGCCGATACCGACACCGCCTCGTGCCACTTGGACAGCCGCATCGTGAAGTTGATGGGCGGCCCGGAGGGGATGGCCAGGTTGTCGACCACCTCGACCGGCAGGTACGGGGCGTTGGCCGACACGTAGAAGGTGACCTGACCCGACGCGCCCCGGTTGGCGATGCCGGTGATCTCGAACACCGGCTGGCCGTGCAGGGTCGTGGCCAGCGGGGTGGTCAGGGGCTGGTCCGGCACCGCGTCGACGAGCGTCTGGTCGAGGGTCTCGTCGTCGGCGACCCCGCCGTAGCCGGGCTGGCCCTTGCGGAACGAGATCCACTTGCCGGCGCCCTTGGCCGCGTCGAGCTGGCTGAAGCCCATGTTGGTCAGGTAGCTAGTCGTTCCCTTGACATAGGCAACCCCGCCGATCACCAGGATCTCACCCTTGCCCGCCCCGCCCGTGTCGAGCTCACGGCCCTTGGTCAGGCTCTGGTCGAGCATGGTGCTCTTGGACGGGCCCCCGAAGCGGCCGGTCTGGGTGATGTGCACCGAGCCCTGGCTCCGAGCCGCGGCCAGCGAGATCGCCAGGATCTGCGACGCCGACTTGCCGGTCAGCGCAGAGCTGCTTGCCCCGGCCGGTCCGGCCCCGAGGAGCACCGAGAGGAAGACGGCCACCGAGACGCCGATGACTCGCCGATGCGTCCGGGCATGAGGACCCCTTTAGCCCGGCCCCTGCGGCGTCAGGGCCGCACGGACCCATCCGAATGTCACCATCACCAGGGCGGCCCGTCAAGTG
>JBOGFV010000007.1:0-2239 GCA_050743525.1 Acidimicrobiales bacterium | reverse complement strand
GATTCGAGATCAGCCCGCTGAGGGTCTGGGTGCCCCCACCGGCCGCATAGGCAGGCGAGGCAAGTACCGCGACGAGGGCACCGGCGAGCAGGCCGGCCACGACCAGTCGTCTCGCCATCTGTCGCCCGGTTCCTCGACCGCCCGGTTGGCCGGCGGCGGGGGTGGCCCCGTCGGCCCGTCGAGCAGTCGGTTCTCCGGTGGCCTGTCTTGTAACGGCCGGACCTGTGGCGGGCGGTCGTGTGGCGCTCGCTGAGGGGATGGGTTGCGTACAGCTGCGATGTGTCGTGATGGCCTCCTTGGTCGGCGCCCCGTGGCTCTGTGGCGGGGTGGGGTTGGGGGTCGCCCCGGCGGGCCGGTGGGCCGGGTTGGGCACTCTCACCTCCTCGGTGGTGGGCTCGAGCGACGCTTGCCCGGTCGCCGGTCCGCTTTCCGGTCCGGCCGGGGACGACTCCCACTAGAAGAACAAGGGGTTTTGGCCCTTTTTTGGACAATCTCGATCGAGGAATATTCATCGGAGGTCAGCCAGGCGGTGAGCTTGCGCTCGGCGCGGTAGCGCCGTTTGACGCACGCCCAGTACTCGAGTCCGAGCGCGTTGGCGGCGTCTTCGATCGGGACGTCGCCGATGCGGGTCGCCCCGATCAGCTCGGCCTCGGCGGCTTTGATGATCTCGGCGCGCACCGCGTGGTCGAGCACGAAGTCGGGATGGCTCCACGGCCGGGGCGGGGCGGCCGACACCGGGTAACCAGCGGGTCGGCCTACCTCGGCCAGCTCGCTGCGCAGTAGCCGGGTGGCACCGATCCGGGCCAGCCAGCACAGGCGCGCTGCGAGGCGGGCCCGGCCCGGTTGGCAGCGTGCGACCGCGGCCAAGAACGCGGCGAGGGTCTCGGCCTCGATGTCGTCGGTCTTGTCGGGGCAGGACTGGACGAGCGGCCAGGCGGCGCGGCGCAGCCCGGGGAGGAGCACCCCCGCCAGCCCGACGCTCCAGGCGCCGCCCTCGGCCCTGGCCCGGGCGACGAGGGCGTCGACGACCCGGTCCCGGACCGCAAAGCTCATGGAAGGATGCAGGAGCATCGCCTGCAGCTCGCCGAGGGGGACTTCCCGGTGGGGGAGTCCTGAGATGGTGCTGCCGTCGAGGGCGAGCGGGCGGGGGCCGGTCACGAGAAGATCGAAGGTCTTCTCCAAGGTGTCGAACGGCGAGTCGGTGAGGGTACGGCGGGGGGTCATGGGCAGCTCCTCCAGACGGGATGGAGCTGCCATCAGGCCACGGGGGCTACCCCGGATTGACCCCGAATCGACCCCAGTTCGGACGGGCCCGCGCCGACCCCGCCTCCGGGGTCCCCGCGGGGTCGATCGCGCCCGCCGAACGCGTTATGGCTGGTCAATGCCGTGGGGTTCCACCGACCCCCACGGTGGGGCACTCGGCGACCTTCGCCGCGCCGGACGGCCCAGAGAAAAATCTCGGGCGGCCCTTGCTGATGGTGCGGGGTTGCCAACCCCGCACGGTGACCCACTTCGGGGTACGCCGGAACCCCGCAGTGGGGTCACTTGCAACCTTGCGGGTTGGAGGCAGCGAGGTACGGGCGGAGCCGGGCCAGTCAGTCTGAGAGCGCTGCTAGGCGCCCTTTGTCGACATGGCGCCCTGCATGACGGTCGCGATGATCTTGTGCAGGGCCTCTGGGTCAGGTGGGCCGCTCTCCCGGTCGGTGAAGAGCAGGTGGACTGAACCAATGAGCATGTGCGAGAGGGTGGGGACGTCGGCGGTGGCCGTGAGTCGGCCCAACGCCTGCTCCTCGGTCAGATACGCGATCACCTTGGCGGACGTCTCTGCGAGTAGCGGAAAGCGTGCTGCCCCCGCCTCTCGCAGTCGCTCGCGCAGGCCGTCGCGGGTGATGACCAGTGAGACCATCGCCACGGCGAGGGGTGTGAACGCCCCCAGGAGCGCATCGGTCAGGTTGTCGACAACGGTCCCGGTCCCGGCGACGGCGTTCGCCGTCACCTCGAGCTGGGCCGTCCGATCGAGGACGAACTCGGCGAGGAAGGTGTCGAAGTCGGCGAAGTGGCGGTGCATGACCCCCTTGGCCACACCCGCTTCGTCGGTGACGGCTCGGCTGGTGAGCCCGCTCACCCCGTCGCGACGCAGCACGCGGTCGGCGGCGTCGAAGAGCAATTCTCGGGCGTTGGGAAGGTGGACTCCGGTTGGCAGTTGGGTCACCTCTCGGCTTGCTAGTGGTCATACGCC
>JBOGFV010000006.1:0-8455 GCA_050743525.1 Acidimicrobiales bacterium | reverse complement strand
CGGCGTAGAAGCGCAACGCGCGGCCCTGGTCGGAGACGGGGATGGCCACCCCGCCGACGCCGGTGATCTTGGTGGTGGTGACGATGTCACTCATCGGGACTCCTTGCTCAGGCGTACATGACCGAGCCGGGCGTGGTGAGCAGCTCGCCCGTCTCGAGCCAGGTCTTGAGGCCCGAGAGGATCATCGGCCAGCCGCCGTAGAGCTGGGCGTTGGCGCCGTCCCGGAGCTGGTCGTGGACGAGGGTGAGCCGGCAGGAGTCCGGCGAGATGGCCTCGATCTCCCAGGTGACCCGGGAGGCACCCTCGCTCTTCACCTCGTCGCTCCACATCGCCGTCATCGTGTGGACCAGCCGATGGGGCGGGTCGGCCTCCAGGACCTCGCCCTCCCCGAGCAGGGTGGCGCCGGGATGGGTCATCTCGTAGCGGGACCCGGGGGTCCAGTCCGAGTTGATCAGCGCGCCGAAGTTGTACTTGGCCCGGATGTCCGGGTCGGTGATCGCCTCCCACAGCCGCTCGGGCGTCGTCGCGATGTAGATCTCGTAGACCTTCTCCATGGTGTTCTCCAGTGTCTCCTTGAGACCGCTGAGCCCTGCGGCCCACGGCTCGGCGTACTTGCTCACCCACCGGTCGTGGATGAGCCGGATCGGGACCGGGTTCAAGAAATGGAGCTTCTCCCTTCCCTGCCGTCGGGCGACCACGAGGCCGGCCTGCTCGAGCTGCTTCAGGTGCTTCATGACGCCGAATCGCGTCATCGCCACGCGCCCCTCCAGGGCGCTCAGGGTCTGGCCGTCCTCCCTGAAGAGCTCGTCGAGGAGGCCCCGGCGGGTCGGGTCGGCGAGTGCCTTGAACACGTCGTCCACCCCGCCAGAATACGTGACCATTTGGTCACCTGTCAAGCCCGACCATGCCCTGGGCCGGTCGACAAGGCCCACCGGCAGGGGTGGGCGACCCGATCGGTAGGGGGCGGCGGCGATGATCGCCGAGCACGGAGAAGCGGGGCCCGATGGGCGGGCGTGCGGCGGGGCCGGTCGGGACCAGCGGCAACAGCGCCATCACGAGCAGCCCGCCCATGACCGGGCTGCTCGGGATCAACTTCGGCACTCCACCAGGCCCGGTCTCCGGCGCCTACAGCACCCAGGTCGACCCGGGCGGTCCGGCCGTCAAGGCCGGGATCACCGGCGGAGAGTCATGACATCGGGGGCCGGCCAGGCCATCGCGTCGGGTATCGCCCTTCACTCGTCCTCGAGGCGCACAAACCCCGTGACCGGCTGCCATTCACCTGGACTGACAAGAGCGGACAGACCCACACCGCCACGATCCCGCTGCGGAGCCCTCTCGGCTAGGCCTCAGGGGTCGAGGAAGGTGATGAGGCCGGCGAAGTAGGGATCGGGGTCGTCGTACATCGCGCAGTGGCTTCCATCGGAGCAGAGGAGGAACGACCCCCGCTGCACCGACTCGGCGACCATCCGCATGTGCTCGGGGTCCATCGTGTCGTGGGTGGCACCGATCGACAGCGTCGGCACCGTGATCTTCGCCAGGTCGGCGACCCGGTCCCAGTCCCGAAGCGTGCCGATGGCCCCGAGCTCGCTCGGCCCGTTCATCAGCGTGTACACCACCGGGTTCAGGTGAGAGAACATCCGGGTGAACGGCTCGGGCCGCTGGGCCTCTGGGATCCGGAGGATGTGCTCGAGGTAGTACGGGGCGAGCAGCTCCAGGTAGCGGGGTTCCTCGGTCTTCCCGTCGGCCTCGAGCTGGCGGATCTCGGCCAGCGCCGCCGGGTCCAGCTGTGGCGCCAGCACCTCCTGGGCGTAGCCGTTGTAGGCCGGGATGCTCATCATCATGTTGGAGATGATCAGCCCTTTCAGCTGGCTCTGGTGGGCCAGCGCGTACTCCAGGGCGAGGATGCCGCCCCAGGAGTGGCCGAGGAGGTAGAAGTTGTCCGGCCCGAGGTCGAGCGCGTGGCGGACCTGCTCGACCTCGTCGACGAAGCGGTCGATCTCCCACAGCGATGGGTCGTCGGGCTGGTCGCTGTAGGCCGAGCCGAGCTGGTCGTAGTAGTAGTACTCGACGCCGGCCGCCGGCAGGTAGCTGTCGAAGACCTCGAAATACTCGTGGGTCCCGCCCGGACCGCCGTGCAAGAGGAGCAGCTTGCAGGTGGGGTTGTTGCCGACCCGCTTGGTCCAGACCTTGAAGGGTCCTGAGGGCGTGTCGATGGGCACCATCCGGACGCCGCCGGAGATCCGATCGTGCCGCCCGGTCTGGTCGAAGTAGGTGGCAAGGTCGGCCATCGCCCAAGGATAGGGATGAACGGTTCAGCCGGGCGGCGCCACCATCGTGATCGAGAGCACGCGCCGCTCCACGAACCCGAGGCTCCGGTAGAGGCGGATGGCTGGCTCGTTCTCGGGCCGGACGTGGAGCAGCGCCCGGTCGCCCCGGGCTCGGATGCTGGCCACCACGGCGAGGACCAGCCGCCGGGCGAGCCCCTGGCCCCGGATCGACTCGTCGGTGCACACCGCGCTGACCTCGGTCCAGCCGGGCATCCGAAACCGCTCCCCGGCCATCGCCACGAGCCGGCCGTCCCGCCGGATGCCGAGGAACGGGCAGTTCGATGGTCCGGGCGAGGAAGGGACCCGGATCGGTTCGTTCGATGAGCGACAGCACCTCCGGCACGTCGGCCGGGCCCAAGATGGTCGCCTCGGGTTCGGGCTCCCCTTCGAGCTCCGGGGCCAGCATCTGCAGCGCGGGCAGGTCGAAGCGGACCCGCCACCCGGCCGGCGGTGGCATCGGGACGCCGACCAGCACAATGCGTCCTTCGTTGTCCAGACGCAGAAGGTCGGCCCACGCCGCGTCATCGGGTCCGTCGTCCAGGGCCCCGAACGGCGACACCTCGGGGGGGAAGCGGATGGCCCGCCCGGCCCGCTGGGCCAGTGGAACCTGCGGTCCGTTCAGCGCGTACCAGACCGGGTTGTCGAGGACCGCCTCCTCAGTCGTCCCGGTCACCGTCCTCCCGCGGCCGTCGAGAAGCGGAGGAGGATCTTGGTGACGCCATCCTCCCGGTCCAGCACTGATCGGGCGATTGCGCCACCCGCCGCCGCAGCGGCCACCGCCGGCCAGAATCCCGCGGCCTCGTCGTTGTCGGCGTCGAACCGCACGGTCCAGTGCCCGGGGTGTTCGGCGAAGACCGCCGCGGCGGCTCGGCGGCCGACCGCCTCATCGCGGTGGGCCCGGGTGACGAAGAACTCGGCCATGTCGAAACGGCCGTCGTCCAGCCGGCGGACGAGCGCCAGCCCGGCCAACCGGCCGCCGTGCCAGACCAGCCATGCGAAATGGCCGGGCTCGGCAAAGTAGGCATCGAGGTACCGGTAGGGATAGTCGGCCTTGTCGGTCAGCTCGAACTTCCGCAGCGACGAGAAGTCGTGGATGTAGAGCTGCAGCAGACGCCGCACGATCTCGCGGTCGTCCTCGGTCGCTCGGGAGAGCTCGACTGCTTCACCACCGGCCGGTCCGCCACCCAGGCTGAGGTGCAGTTCGAGCTCATCGTGCAGCTCGATGCCCCGATCACCGACCACCGGGATGCTCGGCTTCATCACCCGAGCCGTGTCGACCGCCCCGCGGTGCACGGCGCGCAGACGGAAGCCACGCCGGAGGTAGAAGGTGAGCGCTTCGATTTTGTCGTTGGTGGTGGTGAGCCAGAGGCGCCGGCACCCCCGCGACATGGCCTCGTCCCGCAGCCGGGTCAGCAGGGCCGTCCCGACCCCGAGGGAACGGGAGATCGAGTCGATCGTCACGACCTCGATGTCGGCACCGTCCTCGCGGTAGGTGAGAAGGCCCACGGCTTGCCCGTCCACCTCGGCGACCAAGGCCGGCAGCCCCGACGCGTCGTGGACGCCGCCGCGGTTCACGACCTCCGTCGCGCCCCATCGCTCGGTCAGGAACGCGGCGATCCACTCGTCGTCGTCGGGACGGCGGTCGCGTACCTCCACCGCCGTAGCCTGCCTCATTGCCGACATGCCTCGAGACGTCGGGGCCGGCCCGATGCCGCCCAGGCCAGCCTTCGGAAATGATTCGAGCCGCTCGGTCGCAGATCGAAGGATTGCGGCAATCTGGAGGGGCCGTAGTCCCTCGTATTCGAGCCTCGATGACGTGCCGAGACGTCTACGAATGCTGGCATCTGTCCGACAGGAAGTTTGTAAGGGGATACGACCCTGCAGCTTTCCCTCTCAGCCGGTTTCAGCTTGCAGAATCTCGGCTACCGGACGCCATCCTCGTCGCGCTGGCAGAAGAGCGCGGAGATCGGAGGTTCTTCACCCTCGACACCGACTTTTGCATCTATCGATTCCGGGGTCGGCAGCGCTTCGAGACGATCCCGCTCCTGACCCGGACAGGGCACGGGCAGTTCGAAATAGCGACCTACGGTCGTCTCTGTGGTGGGCCGGGAGGGATTCGAACCCCCGTAGGCTGTGCCGGCAGATTTACAGTCTGCTTCCTTTGGCCACTCGGACACCGACCCGTCACGAGGCTACTCAACGGTGCAACGGGCCGATTCCGATCAGGCCTGGCCGGCGCCGACGGTACGCTTCGTCGATGCCCACCTTCGACATCGTCTCCGAGGTCGACATGCAGGAGGTTCGCAACGCAGTCGACCAGGCCAACCGCGAGGCCGCGACGCGGTTCGACTTCAAGAACACCGACTCGACCATTGAAATCGGTGAGCGCGAGCTGGTGCTGCGCTCCTCGACCGAAGACCGCCTCCGGGCACTGCGCCAAGTCCTCCAGGAGAAGATCGTGAAGCGGCAGGTCTCGCTCAAGGCGCTGGACGAGGGCAAGATCGAGGAGGCCTCCCACGGGGCCGCCCGGCAGCACATCGCCATCAAAGCCGGCATTTCGAGCGACAACGCCCGCGAGCTGAACAAGTTCATCAAGGGCCTGGGCCTCAAGGGCGTCAACTCCCAGACGCAGGGCGACCAGGTCCGGGTGTCGGGCAAGAAGCGGGACGACCTGCAGGCCGTCATCAGCGCCTGCAAGGAGAAGGACTTCGGCATCCCCTTGCAGTTCAACAACTTCCGGGACTGAGTCCTATCCCGGCCCTTCACTGACCCCGGCGGAGTCGAAGGTCGCCATCTCCCTCAGCACCCGCGCCGCGCCCTGCAGCGCCGGCAGCGCCAGGCAGGCCCCAGTGCCCTCGCCGAGCCGCATCCCGAGGTCGATGACAGGGACCAGTCCGAGGTACTCGAGCGCTGCGGTGGCGCCCGGTTCGGTCGAGCGATGCCCGGCGACCAGGTAACCCACGACGTCCGGCGAGATCCGGGCCGCCACCACTGCCCCGGCCATGGCGATGACCCCGTCGAGGAGCACGGGCACGCCGGCCGCTGCCCCTCCCACGATGTAGCCCGCCAACGCGGCGATCTCGAGGCCGCCGAACGACGCCAGGAGATCCACCGGGTCAAGCCTCCCCTCGACCGCCGCCCGCTCGACGGCCTCAGAGACGATCTCCACCTTGCGGACCATCCGCTCATCGTCGATGCCGGTACCGCGGCCGGTCACTTCGGGAGCCGTCCGGCCACAGATCAGGGCGATCAGGATCGCCGAGGGGGTCGTGTTGCCGATCCCCATGTCGCCAGTCAGCAGGCACCGCGTCCCTGTCCCGACCAGTTCGGCAGCCAGCGCGGCGCCGACGTCGAGGGCGGCCTCGGCCTCGGCCCGGGTCATGGCGGGGCCCACGGCCAGGTTGGCCGTCCCGGCCCGCACCTTCGAGCGGCGAAGGCCCGGCGAGGTCGGCAGGTCGGAGGCAACACCAACGTCGACAACCACCACGTGCGCGCCGACCAGGCTGGCCAGCACGTTGACGGCCGCGCCGCCGGCTTCGAAGTTGGCCACCATCTGGGCGGTGACCGCCTGCGGCCACGGCGAGATGCCCTCGTCGAGCACACCGTGGTCACCGGCGAACACCGCCACGGTGGCCGGCTCGGGGACGGGCGGGGGGCACTGCCGCGCGATCGCACTGAGCTGCACGCCGAGGTCTTCGAGGCGGCCGAGCGAGCCCGGCGGTTTGGTCAGTCGGTCGTGGCGGGCGCGAGCCTCGGCGGTGGCGGTGGCGTCGACGGCTACGACTCTTGCCGACGCCTCAGCGAGGGCCGACATCTCCGGTGGGCTCCCGGGCCCCCTCGTCCACATGCTCCTCGATCTCCTCGAGCAGCCCCGGGACGTGGAAGAGCCGGTTGAACACCATCAGCTTCACGACCCAGAAGATCCCGAAGGACAGGATGTTGGCCCCGACCACGAGGATCGTCTGCTCCAGGTGGTGGTGCGGGCCAAGGTGGTTGCCGATGCCCTTGGCGAAGGTTGCGCCCACGATCGAGATGGCGATGCCAACGATCGACATTCCCCAGAACGGCAGCACCTCCTTCGTGAGGTGCGAGCGACCGGTCTTGCCCCAGGCCCAGCTGCGGTTCAGCCAGTAGGAGGGGAAGGTTGCCACGAGGTTGGCAAAGACGGTGTCCTGGACCTCGCTGTGCTTGAAGATGAACCCGTAGACGATCACGAGGACGGTGAAGGAGACCGCCGTCGAGATCACCGACACCATCGAGTACCGGAAGATCTTCTTGCCCTCTTTGCTGCTCAGCCACAGCGAGAGGCGCTCGAGCAACTCGGGCATTCCCGTCACTCTAACCAACCGGCCCGAGCCTCCGATTCGGGCCGGTTGTGTCCCACCTGGACATTTAGGTCCCGACCCTGCCGGTTGGCCCGGCCAACACTGCCAACATGTGGCCATGAGCGAAGCTCTTGACCGGCTGGTCGGCCTGCTGGACCTCGAAGCCATCGAAGTCAACATCTTCCGGGGGACCCAGCCGGCCGAGGAGCGCCAGCGGGTCTTCGGGGGCCAGGTCGCCGCGCAGGCCCTGATGGCAGCGGGCAGAACCGTCTCCACGGGCGCCGTCCACTCCCTGCACGCCTACTTCCTGCGGCCGGGCGACCCGAGCGTGCCGATCCTCTACGAGGTCGACCGCATCCGGGACGGTCGGTCGTTCACGACCCGGCGGGTGGTCGCGATCCAGCACGGGGAGGCGATCTTCAACCTGTCGGCCTCCTTCCACGTCCCCGAGGACGGGCCGGTGCACCAGTTCCCGATGCCCGAGGTCCCCGACCCCGAAACGCTCCCAACGCTGACCCAACGGCTCGAGCAGTGGAAGGAGGCACTGAGCGAGTGGTACGACCGGCCCCACCCGATCGACCAGCGCTACGTCGGCCCCATCCCCTGGTCGAACCGGTCCAAAGGAACGAACGCCGAGCCCCGTCAGCAGCTCTGGATGCGGGCCGACGGCGTGCTCGGTGACGACCCGCTGTTGCACGCGTGCGTGGCCGCCTACGCCTCGGACCTCTCGCTGTTCGACACGATCCTGCGGCCACACGAGATCCGCTGGGAGGAGAGCGATTTCATGGGGGCGAGCCTGGACCACGTGATGTGGTTCCACCAGCCCTTCCGGGCCGACGAGTGGCTCCTGTACGACACCGACTCGCCGATCGCCAACGCGGCGCGTGGACTGGCCCGGGGGTTCTTCTTCGACCGCTCCGGTCGCCTGGTGGTGTCGGTGTGCCAGGAGGGCCTGGTGCGGTTCCTGGGCTCGAAGCCTCAGCCGGGTTAGCTCAGCGGCTGGCCATCGGGACGTACTCGCGGGGTTCCGGCCCGATGTAGAGCTGGCGGGGCCGGGCGATCTTCGAGTCCTGGTCGAGCAGCTCCTGCCAATGAGCCAGCCAGCCGACGGTGCGAGGGATGGCGAAGAGGACCGGGAACATCTCGAGCGGGAAGCCCATGGCTTGGTAGATGAGGCCGGAGTAGAAGTCGACGTTCGGGTAGAGCTTGCGGGAGGTGAAGTACTCGTCCTCGAGGGCGATCTCCTCGAGCTTCAGGGCGATGTCAAGCAGTGGGTTGCGGCCGGTGACCTCGAACACCTCGTCGGCGGTGCGCTTGATGATCTTCGCCCGCGGGTCGTAGCTCTTGTACACGCGGTGGCCGAAACCCCACATGCGGTCGCCGCCCCCTTTCACCTCGGCGATGAAAGCGGGGACGTTCTCGATGCTGCCGATCTCCATGAGCATCTTGATGACCTGCTCGTTGGCGCCGCCGTGGCGCGGCCCGTACAGCGCCGCCGCCGCCGCCGCGGTGGCCGAGTACTGGTCGGCGTGTGAGGAGCCCACCACCCGCATGGCCGTGGTCGAGCAGTTCTGCTCGTGGTCGGCGTGCAGGATGAACAGGACGTCGAGCGCGTGGGCGAGCACCGGGTTGGCTTCGAAGCGGGGCTCGGCGACCTTCCACATCATGGAAAGGAAGTTGGAGGTGAAGTCGAGCGAGTTGTCCGGGTACACGAACGGCATGCCCACGCTGAAGCGGTGGGCCGCAGCTGCGAGGGTCGGCATCTTCGCGATCAGGCGGATGATCTGCTTCGACCGGGCCGTC
>JBOGFV010000005.1:0-6932 GCA_050743525.1 Acidimicrobiales bacterium | reverse complement strand
GAGCGTCATTGGTCCCTCCGGGTCACGGACTACAGCGCTGTAATTCTCCCAGATCCGTGCCCAGATCGCGAATCGATCCTTGGGGGTTACGCGTGCGTGGCCACGCGAAAAACACCAGCCACCTAGGCCACCGAGGTCGCGACGCTGCCCCCGAGTCGGTCAGCGTTGGAGCGACTTGGTCTCCAGGAACTCCTCGAACCCGAACTCGCCGCGCTCGCGTCCGATGCCCGACTGCTTGTAGCCGCCGAACGGGGCCACCGGGTTGAACGCGCCGCCGTTGATGTCGACCTGGCCGGTGCGGATCTTGCGGGCCACCTTCTCGGCGTGCGCCGCGTCCGAGCTCCAGACGCCACCCGACAGCCCGTAGATCGAGTCGTTGGCGATCGCGATCGCCTCCTCCTCGGAGTCGTAGGGGATGATCGAGAGCACCGGGCCGAAGATCTCCTCCTGCGCGATGGTCATGTCGGTGCGGACATCCGAGAAGACGGTCGGGCGCACGAAGTAGCCCTCCTCCAGCCCCTCGGGCGCCTCGGCCCCGCCGGTGACGAGCTTCGCGCCCTCGTTGATCCCCTTCTCGATGTAGCCGCGCACGCGGTCGCGCTGGATCGCCGAGGCGAGCGGGCCGAGCAGCGTGGTGGGCTCGAGTGAGTTGCCGGGGGCGAAACCCTCAGCGGACGCCTTCGCCTTCTCCTCGACCTCGGCGAGGCGCGACCTCGGGACCAGCATCCTGGTCAGCGCGGAGCAGGTCTGCCCCGAGTTCATGTAGCAGGCGAACAAACCGGCCGGGATGGCGGCGTCGAGATCGGCGTCTTCCAAGATGATGTTGGCCGACTTCCCACCCAGCTCGAGGGCCACCTTCTTCACCGTCTCGGCGGCCAGCGTCATGACCCGCTTGCCGGCCCGAGTCGAGCCGGTGAACGAGACCATGTCGACATTGGGGTGCGCCGCGATGGCCTCGCCGACGACGTTGCCGAGCCCGGTCACGAGATTGAACACGCCCGGTGGGAGCCCGACGTCGTGAAGCACGTCGGCCAGCGCGAACGCGTTCAGGGGAGCGACCTCGCTCGGCTTCAAGACCACCGTGCACCCGGCGGCCAGCGCCGGGGCCACCTTCAGGGCGATCTGGTAGAGCGGGTAGTTCCAGGGGGTGATCGCACCGACCACGCCGATCGGCTCCCGGACGATCAGCGAGTTGCCGACCTCGGTCTCCCACTGGAAGTCGGCGATCTTGCCGGCCATGTCGGCGAACACCCCGGTGGGCAGCCCCACCTGGACGATCTTGGAGAGCGACAGCGGCATGCCGACTTCCTTGGAGATCGTCTCGGCGATCTCGTCGGTGCGGGCGGCGAGGGCCTCGGAGGCCCGGGCCAGCAGCTTCGAGCGCTCCTCGTGGGACTTGCCCGACCACTCCTCGAAGGCCGCTGCCGCGGCGGCCACGGCCCTCTCGACGTCCTCGGCCGTCCCTTCGGGGATGGTGCCGATCACCTCTTCGGTGTTCGAGTCGAAGACCTCGAGCGTTCCCTTGCCGGTCGACGACACCCAGGCTCCGTCGATGTAGATCTTGTCTCGGACCTCCATTGGGACCTCCCAGCCCTCTGCCCGGATCCCGAATAGGGCCACCGGGCGCGTGCAACGTCTCTTTCTCCCGCGACCCTACCCCCAGGCGCTGGCACGGTTCCCGGCGACTCTGGGGCGGGTCGGGCTATGTTCCCCGCGATGGAGACACGACGCCTCGGACGCACCGAACACCAGTCCTCGGTGGCCATCCTCGGCGCGGCCGCCTTCTGGGGTTCGACCCCCGATGAGACCGCCGCCGCCTTCGACCGGGCCCTTTCGCTCGGGGTCAACCACCTGGACATCGCCCCCCAGTACGGGAAGGCCCAAGAGCTGGTCGGCCCACTCGTCCCGGCCGTCCGGGACCAGCTGTTCGTGGGGTGCAAGACCTTGCGCAAGAACCCCGACGGCGTGCGCGCCCAGCTCGAGGAGTCGCTCGGCCTGCTCGGCTGCGACTCGTTCGACCTGTACCAGCTGCACGCCGTGACCGATGTCGAGGAGCTGGACCGACGGGCCGAGGCCGCCGAGACGGTGCTACGGGCCAAGGCAGAGGGGCTCTGTCGGTTCGCCGGCATCACGGGCCACGGGCTCGACTCACCGGCCGCTCACCGGGTCGCGCTCGAGCGCTACGACTTCGACACCGTCATGTTCCCGGTCAACCCGCGGCTGTGGGCGGACCCCCGGTACCGGGAGGACGCCGAAGCGCTGCTCGAGGAGGCCAAACGCCGCGACGTCGGCGTGATGGTGATCAAGGCGGGAGCGGCGCGCCCGTGGACCGACGAGCCCCGTCACGCCACCACCTGGTACGAGCCGTACACCGCGGTCGACGAGCTGCGCCGGGGGATCGAGTTCGCGCTGTCAACCCCAGGCGTGGCCGGCTTCTGCACGCCCGGCGACGTCGCCGTGCTGGCCGACGCGCTCGAGATCGCCGCGTCGCTCGGGAGCATGGACGATGAGGGACGCGACCGAGCCATCGGCGCAGTGATCGACGAACCGCTGATCTTCCCGATGCCAGCCTGAGTCGCGATCGAACGTTCGCTTGATCGTTCGGGGGCGGACCCAGGGGAGCGCCGGGAGCCCACCAGTACAGTGACGCAGGTCCGACGCGCCCCGGTCGGCGCGCCACGACGACCGACAAAGGGAGCCGACGACGAGCGTCATGGTCGACCTTCGCCACCGCACGCTGAGTTGGGTCGCGCTGGGCGTCGTGGCCGCCTGCATCGGGGCGGGCTGCTCCAACGCCTCGGCACCGGCGGGCTCCTCGACCTCTTCCAACGCGCCGGGGGTCAGCGCCCACCAGGTCGACGTCGGCGCAGTGGCGACCCTTTCGGGGGACGTGGCGGCCGACTTCGCCCCCATCGTGCCGGGGGTCCGGGCCTACCTCGACATGGTCAACGCGGCAGGCGGCGTCGACGGGCGCAAGATCGTGCTAACCAAGGCGCTCGACGATGGCACGCTCAACAACGCCCAGGTCACCCGGACGATCGTCGAGCAGGACCACGTGTTCGCGATCGTCGGCGAGGCGACCGCATTCTTCACCGGGGCGCCCTTCCTGGTGCAGACCGGCACCCCGACGTTCGGCTTCGCGACCCAGAACGACTGGGCCGGGGCCAAGAACCTGTTCGCGGCCTACGGGTCGGTGGTGCGCTACTCGTCGACGGAGCCGTTCTTCGGGTTCGTGGCGAAGAAGGTGCACGCCCATGTCGCCGCGGTGGTCTCCTACGGCGTCCCCCAGTCGGCCGCCGAGTGCCAGCACGCCGTCGCCGCCCTTCAGGAGTACGGCGTGCCGGTCGGCTATGCGGACCTGGCCGTGCCGGTGGGCTCGTCGCTCAGCTCCGACGTCGTCCACATGAAGCAGGCCGGGGTGGACTTCGTGGTCAGCTGTCTCGACCTGCCCGGCAACCTGCAGCTGTCCCGAGGGATGCAGCAGAACGGCCTCGCCGGGACGCACCAGCTGTGGCTCGACGGTTACGACCTGTCGACCCTGCGCAGGTACCCCTCGCTGATGCAGCACACCTACTTCTTGGTGCAACACGTCCCGTTCCAGGTGGCCGCGCAGTTCCCCGGGAAGTTCCCCGGGATGGAGAGGTACATCGCCATCATGAACAAGTACGAGCCGGCCTACACCTTCAACGAGGTGGCGATGGAGGGTTGGATCAGCGCTGCCCTGTTCGTGGCCGGGCTACGGGCGGCCGGCCCCGAGCTCACCCAGAAGAAGCTGGTCGACGCGATCAACAAGATCTCCAAGTTCCAAGCCGACGACCTCACCAACCCGGTGAACTGGAAGGTCGACCACACCGGCCTCACCCCGCCGTCCTGTGAGACCTTCGTCGAGGCCCAAGGCGACACCTTCAAGGTGGTGTTCAACCACGGGTCCCACATCTGGGTGTGCTTCCCATTGACGGGCCGGGCCGATCTGGACCACCCGGTCCCGCCCCCGCCGGGCGCGCCCGGGACCTGACCCGGTCCCGCGGGCCGTGAGCACGTTCCTCAGCTACGCCGTTCCCGGCGTCCCCTTCGGCTGCGCCTATGCGATCGTGGCCATGGGACTCGTGCTGACCTACCGCACGACGGGGGTGTTCAACTTCGCGTTCGGCGCCCAGGCGTACGTGTCGGCCTTCGTGTACACGGTCCTCACCGGAGAGGGCGTGCCGGTCGGCCTCGCGTTCGTGGTCTCGGTGGTGGTGCTGGCACCGGCGCTCGGGTGGGTCCTCGACCGCTTCCTCTTCCGCCGGATCGCCCCGGCCAACACGACGGCCAAGATCGTCTCGGCGGTGGCGGTGCTGGTGGCGCTCCCGGAGCTCGTCGCCCTCCTGTTCGGCAGCGCCACCCGGTTCGCCCCACCTCCGCTCTTCTTCAACCCCGCCGACGTGTATCTCCACGTGTTCAGCACCCCGATCAACGGGTTGGAGCTGGCCACGGTGGTCGTGACCGCCGCCGTGCTCGCAGTCGTCACCGGGATCCTCGGGTCCAGCCGGTTCGGCCTGACCATCCGCGCCGCGGTCGAGAGCCCCCGGCTCTTGGAGCTGGAGGGGGTGCGCTCGGATCGGGTCCTTTCGGTGGCTTGGATGGGCTCGAGCCTCATGGCCGGCCTGGCCGGGGTCCTGCTGGCTCCGCAGTACCCGACGCTCC
The DNA here is from genome assembly GCA_050743525.1 of Acidimicrobiales bacterium. Classification (GTDB taxonomy): domain Bacteria; phylum Actinomycetota; class Acidimicrobiia; order Acidimicrobiales; family RAAP-2; genus Palsa-461. The sequence continues at coordinate 2,246 of JBOGFV010000005.1, read as the reverse complement.
AGTTCAACGACTACGCGATTCTCCTCGTCGCGGCGCTGGCCGCCGCGGCCCTCGGCGACCTGGCCAACGTGCCCCTGGCGGTGGTCGGCGGGATCGTGCTCGGCGTGATCGAGGGCCTGGCCTCCGGCTACTTCTCGTCGTCGAGCGTCTGGCACACCGGGCTGCTCCCGGCCATCCCGTTCCTGCTCTTGGCCGTCCTGCTGGTCGGGCGGAGCCGGCTGCGGCGGCTCGACGAGTCCGAGGACCCGTTGGCCGGATGCGATCCGCCACCCCCCATCCCGATCACCGCGACCAGGGGTCCCGAGCTCGACCGCGTCATCAAGGTCGGCGGGCGGCTCCTGGCCGTCGTCCTGGTGGTCTCTGCCCTGACCTGGATCCCGGGGAACTGGGACTTCACCCTCACCTCGGGGCTCGTCTACTCGATCATCTTTCTCTCCATCACGCTCGTCACCGGGCTCGGGGGCGAGCTCTCCCTCTGCCAGGCCACCTTTGCGGGCGTTGGGGCGTTCATCGCGGCACAGCTGGCCATCCACCACGGGGTCCCGATCCTCCTGGGCGCTCTCATCGGCGCCGCTGGCGCGTTGGTCGTCGGCGCGGTGGGCGCGTTGCCGGCGCTGCGGCTCCGGGGCCTCCCCCTGGCGCTGCTCACCCTTGCGCTGGCGCTCCTGGCCGACAACGCGGTGTTCCCGTACTCGTGGGCCGGCGGGCCACCGGGTGGGCTCAGCGTCCCGCGGCCCCAGATCGGCGGCTTCAACCTGGCCACGACGAGCTCGAAGGGGTTCTTCGTGCTGGCGCTGGTGCTCCTGGTCGTGTGCGCCATCGGGGTCAAGCTGCTCCAGCGGGCCACGGTGGGCCGCTTCCTCGACGCGCTGCGGGCCAGCCCGCTCGGGGCCGAGAGCGTCGGGGTCAACCCGGGCGCCGCCAAGATCCTCGTCTTCGCGCTGTCGGCGGCGCTGGCCGGCCTGGGCGGGGCCCTGTTCGGCTCGCTCCAACAGAGCATCACCCCGGCCGACTTCAACTACCAGCTCTCGCTCGTCTTCGTCGTGGTGGTCGTCACCACCGGGGTCCGCACGGTCGAGGGGGCCATCCAGGCCGGCGTCGGCTTCGTCGTCATCGAGCAGCTCATCAGCTACCTGCCCGGGCGGTGGGGGACCGGCGGGCTCGCCATTGTCCTGTTCGCGTTCGGCGCGCTGACCTACGCCGCCCACCCCGAAGGGGTCGTCGAGTACCAGAAACGGGTGTGGACCCAACGGGTCGAGCGGCTGATCCGGCGGGACGGCCCCGCCGGCGCGGTGGCGGTGGCGACGGCGGTCGACGGCGGTGGCCATGACTGAACGCGGTCTGTCAGTTCGCGGGGTGACCGTCCGATTCGGCGGGGTCACCGCGCTCGACGGCATCGACCTGGACGTCGCCGCCGGCGAGATCGTGGGCCTGATCGGGCCCAACGGGGCCGGCAAGTCCACGCTGGTCAACTGCGTCGGCGGCCAGCTCGACCCCGCTTCGGGCACCGTGTCGCTCGACGGAGGCACCATCGACGGGCTCGCGCCCTTCCGCCGGGCCCGACTCGGGATCGGCCGGACGTTCCAGCGGATCGCGGTGTTCCCCGAGTTGACCGCCCGCGAGCACCTGTTCGTGGCGCTGCGGGCCCGCTCCGGCGGGACCACCTGGTCGCGGCTGGTGGACCGGGCCCGACCGAACCGCGACGAGGCGGCTCGGATCGACGCGACCCTCGAGCTGGTCGGCCTGCGCGACCGTGCCGGCGCGCCGGTGTCGACCCTCCCGCTCGGGGCGTGCCGCCTGGTCGAGATCGCCCGCGCGCTGGTCGGCGACCCCAGGGTGCTCCTCGCCGACGAGCCGTCGTCGGGGCTCGACCCCCGCGAGTCGGCGACCCTCGCGTCGGTGCTGCGCTCCCTCCCCGACCGCGGCGTCGGGGTGCTCCTGGTCGAGCACGACCTTTCGATGGTCCAGGCGGTGTGCGACCGGGTGGTGGTGCTCGACGTCGGCCGGGTGATCGCCCGGGGCCGCTTCGACGAGGTCATGGCCGACCCCGAGGTCCGCCGCGCCTACCTGGGCGAGGTGGCGTGAACGTCCTCGAGCTCGAGCGGGTCACCGCCGGCTACGGCCCCTATCGGGCCCTGGCGGCGACGTCGTTGACGGTCGGGGAGGGCGAGGTGGTGGCCCTCGTCGGCCCCAACGGGGCCGGCAAGTCGACGGTGGCCCGGGTGTGCGCGGGACTGGTCGTGCCG
>JBOGFV010000004.1:0-2748 GCA_050743525.1 Acidimicrobiales bacterium | reverse complement strand
GATCGCCGCCGAGGCGCTGCACCGGGGCGAGATCGTCCGGGGTGACATCGACGGCATCTCGTCGTCCGGTCCGATCCCCTCCGAGGCCATCCCGGTCCGCTTGGCCGGCAAGGTGATCGGCGCGGTGATCCGCATCGGCCGTGAGGAGATCCGGGCCGCCACCTCCAGCAACGAGCGCACCTACCTCGATGCCTTCGACCGGCTGGCCGCCATGGTGGCCGAGTCGGCCTTCCCGTTCCCCGAGGCCGACGTCGGCACCGAGGAGACGCCCCGGGTCGGTGACGGCGTGGTGGTGGTCGACGACGAGGGCCGGGTCCAGTTCGCGTCGCCCAACGCCATGAACGCCTTCCACCGCATGGGCGTCTACTCGCTGCCCGAGGGACGGCGCTTCGTCGACCTGGGGGTCGAGGAGTCGGCGGTCGAGTGGGCGCTCACCACCGCCCGGCCGGTCGTCGAGGAGGTGGAGCGCCGGCCGGACGTCATCGTGCTCGTGCACTGCATCCCGCTGGTGACCCACGGGGTCGTCACCGGCGCCGTGATCCTGCTTCGCGACGTGACCGACGTGCGCCGGCTCGACCGGCTGCTCCTGTCCTAGGACGCCGCCATCCGCGAGGTCCACCACCGGGTCAAGAACAACCTGCAGACGATCTCGTCGCTGCTGCGGCTGCAGGCCCGGCGGGTCTCCTCCAAGGCCGGGCGGGAGGCGCTGCACGAGGCCGAGCGGCGGGTCCGCTCCATCGCGATCGTCCACGAGATCCTGTCGCGGGACCCGGGCGACCAGGTCTCCTTCGACGAGATCGTGGTCTCGCTGGTCCAGATGGCCGAGGACTCGGTGGTCGGCCCGGGCCGGGTGGCGATCGAGGTCGACGGCGACCTCGGCGACCTGCCGGCCGACATCGCCACGCCGCTCGCGGTGACGATCGCCGAACTGCTCCAGAACGCGGTGCAGCACGCCTTCGCGATCGAGCGGCGGCCGCTCTCGGGGCGGGGTCCGAACCGAAAGGCGGGGGGGTCCAAGACCGGGTTCGGGAAGGTGGTGGTGGTCCTCGGCCACGACTCCTACGGCCTGTCCATCGACGTCCGGGACGACGGGGTGGGGCTGCCCAAGGGGTTCGACATCGAGCGCACCAACAGCCTGGGCCTCTCGATCGTGCGCGACCTGGTGGTGAGCCAGTTGGACGGCGAGATCGACATGCGGCGGCTGTCCCGGGCCGAGGGGGGAGGGACGCTCGTGCGCATCACCGTCCCGCTGGGTCCCCGCCGCTGACGGGGAGCGGACTCAGACGGTCCGGCGCCTCGCGGCCAGCCAGGCCTTGCGGAGCTTGCGGCGCTCCTCTTCCGAGGTGCCCCCCCAGACGCCCGACTCCTGGTTGGTGGCGAGGGCGAAGTTGAGGCACGGCTCCTGGACGGTGCACCCCCCGCACACCCGCTTGGCCGCGTCGATCTGGTCGACGGCCGGGCCGGTCGTGCCGATGGGGAAGAAGAGTTCGGGCACGGTGTCCCGACAGGCGGCGAACTGCCGCCAATCCTCTTCATCCCAGTCGACGGTGCGGTTCCACATCAGCGCCATGACCAGGTCCTCCACCCGTTTGTGATCTTTTTCACAAGTACGGCGGCCACAACCTCCAACTCGGGAAATGGGGGCCTAGGCAGGTTACCGATGTGAACGGAGGATGACAAGAGGTTTGGGCCGGTTTCCAAAGCCACCCCGAGCGGGTGTGGTATTCCGTGCCGGTGACCCCGACGGCCCGCCGATGACCGCGATCTTCGGGCACCGCGGCTGCACCGAGGGGTTCGTCGAGAACACCATCGAAGCCTTCGTGGAGGCCCGCCGGGTCGGCGCCGACGGGGTGGAGTTCGACGTCCGCCGGAGCGTCGATGGGGCCCTGGTCATCCACCACGACGCCGAGGTCCCGGGAGTGGGGCTGATCGACCGCACCCCGGTGGCCGAGCTCCCGCCGCACGTCCCGTTGCTCGCCGCGGTCATCGAGGCCTGCCCGGGCCTCCAGATGAACGTGGAGATCAAGAACAAGCCGGGCGACCCCGGCCACGACCCGACCGGCGCGCTGGCCAGGGCCGTCGCGACCGAGTTGGCCGAGGCGAAGCGGCCGGAGGGCACGATCGTGTCCTCCTTCGATGCCCCCACCATCGAGGCGGTCAGGGCGGCCGAGCCGGCCCTCCGGGTCGGGTGGCTGCTCGGCTACCTCGAGGACCTCGATGCGGCCCTGGCTCGGGCGCTCGATCGCCACTACCAGGCCATTCACCCGTTCTTCGCCGGCGTCGGGGCCGAGCTGGTGGCGCGCTGCCACGACGCCGGGGTGGCGGTGAACGTCTGGACCCCGAACGAGGACCACGACCTCGAGGCGATGCTGAGGCTCGAGGTCGACACATTGATCACCGATCGGCTGAGCGTCGCCGTCGCCCTCGCCGCAGGTCGGGGCCGGAAATTCCCCAAAACGGCGAATGGCGGCCCGCCATCGGGGTAATGAACAATGACCGATCATGAACGTCGTCGTCTGCGTAAAACAGATCCCTGATCCGGCCGCGCCCTCGTCGCTGGATCCCGACACCCACACCCTCGACCGCAGCGGCAAGCTGATTCTGGATGACTCCGACGCCTACGGCGTCGAGATGGGCCTCCAGCTGGCCGGCGACGGGGACGAGGTCGTCCTCGTCTCGATGGCCCCCAACGGGGAGACCTCGGGGCTCCGGACCGCCCTGGCCATGGGGGCGGCCAAGGCCATCTTG
>JBOGFV010000003.1:0-4972 GCA_050743525.1 Acidimicrobiales bacterium | reverse complement strand
GTCTACTGGCGCTCGTATGCCCTGGAGATCCGGGACGACTACGGCGTCGCATCGACGGTCCCCGATGAATACCGGCAGGCCGCACTCGAGGGCCACGCAGTCGGTCACCGGATGCTTCGCATCTTCGAAGCATCCCGCGCCGGCCTCGGCGAGGAGGCGGTGGATCGCCTCTACACGGAGTGGGGAGGGCTCCGGTTCTCGACGCAATGCCCGCCGCTCGATCACCTTCCCGCCGACTGCCTCGCGGCCGCGGGCTTCGACTCCGCGCTGGCCGCTGCCGCCGATGACGAGAAGTGGGACACCCCGATACGCGAGTCGATGGAGATCGCCTACAGCTTCGGCGGCCCCAAAACCCAGACCCCGACAGTCGTCGTGCGGTCGAGCCCTCCGCATGGCTTCAAGGGACCGGTCATGGCCCCCGCCCCGACGGGGGGCGACGCGCTCCGGCTGTGGGATGCGATCCAGGTGCTCTCGGCCCACGAGGGCTTCTTCGAGATCACCCGTCCTCGGATCAACGCCGCACGGGACCACATCTCGGTCTGACCCCCCACCCGCGACGTGCCTGACTGAGCGCGTGCGAGGGTGCAACCGTCGGAGATGTCCAGGGAACGGAAGCAGCTAGTCGGCCGACTCCGCCAGGGCTCGCAGCAGCTGCATCGCGCCGGACGGGCCTTCGACGACCAGGTCGGCGGCATCGGCCACCGCCCGGGGGCTCTCGGCGTCGGCAACCGCCACCCTGGCCACCGGAATGCCGCGACTGGCCAGCTCCGCCAGGGCGTCGAACGCGGCGAGGTCGCCGAGATCGTCCCCGAAGCAGCACGCCGCGCTGCAGTCCTGAGCCAGCGCCGCGACCACAGTGCCCTTGTCGGCGGCGATCCCCGGCCGCAGCTCGACGGCCATGCGACCCGGCTGCGCGACCAGCCCGTCGGACGACTCCTTCACGGCTGCGAAGTGCTGCACCCATCCTTCGTGCTCGGCGGCGCGGCGGAAGTGCAGGGTGAATCCGACCACCTTTCGCTCGACCGACACCCCCGGCGGAGCGGACCGCTCCGCCTCGTCGGCCAGCGCGGCCATCAGAGGGCGCCATTGCTCCAAGGCGGCCGAGTCGACGGTGGGCCCGGCGGCGTGGCCCACCTCCTCCAGCCCGTAGAGGCCGATGAGCCGCACGCCATGCGTCCTCCCGAGATGCTCTTCCAGGAATGCGGCGGGCCGGCCCGAGACCACGGCCACCACCCCGAAACGAGCACCGAGCTCGGCAAGCAGCTCCGGCACCCCCGGGAGGGGGCGGGCCAGCTCCGGGTCCTCGACGATCTCGGCCAGCGTGCCGTCGAAGTCCAAGAAGACGGCGGCGGTCTGGGGGCGAGCGCGGAGCGGCTTCAGGACGCCCGGCAGGCTCATGGTCAGCTGGAGCTCGATGTGTGGCTCTTCGCCGTGGTGGTCGTGGCGGGGTGTGTCGTCGTGGTGGCCGGCGGCGGCACGGTGTTCGGCGGGGTCCTCGAGGCGAGGTCGGAGCCGACCACCAGCACCACGTTGGCACCGTCGGCGTTGGGGACCGGGGCCGACGAGGTGAGCAGCTGCACGGCGCTCCGCGGGAGGCCGAGCTCCGCCGCGATCTCGTCGGCCGACGCCTGATGGTTGGGGGTGTAGTACACCGCGCTTGTGGGCTTGGGCGGCGGCTTGGCATCGTTCGGGATGAGCATCGACCAACCGATGTGCTGTAGCACGGTCGTGTAGCCGCCGGCGACGTTGCTGGTCGTGGAATCGTTGAGCACCAGCACTTTGACCCTTGAATGCGGCACCGTCGTCGTGGTGGTCGTCGTGCGGGGCACGGTCGTCGTCGTGGTGGTCGGCGGCACCGCAGCCGACGGCCCCCCGTTGGAGCGCAGGATCAGCACGCCCAGCACGATGGCCACGACGATCACGATGATCGCCCGCCCAAAGACGATCTGACGACCCCCCGGCGCGCCGCCCGAAGAAGTGGGATCGGGACGGTCCACGGAGGTCAGACTGCCCGCGGGCGCCCCGGTGCGCAACCCGCTGTGCCTGCTCAGGCGTTGAACCGACGCCCGCGCACGGGGTCGTAGCCTTGTTCGACGCCGGTGTGGCGCAGCTGGAAGCGCAGGCGATTTGTAATCGTCAGGTCGTGGGTTCGAATCCCACCACCGGCTCGACGGCAGCGTCGCGAGACGTGGCGGACGCCGTCTTGAGCCTTCCCGGACCCTAGCTCTCGAGTTTTGGCTGGTAGATCCGGTCTGGGTCGATGACCGCATGGCTCAAGAGCTCACCGGCTGCGAACAGGACCCGGACGTCTCGGTCGGCCCCCAGGGCCACCCGTTCGCCTTGGTGGGTTCGGCCCACGTAGTGCACCGTGATCTTGCCCACCTTGCCGACGCGGTCGTTTCGGATCCGGTAGTGCGCAAAGGGCACCGCGGCCCGACCGACCGGCCGGGCCTTCACCTTGGCTCGCTCACCTACCACCATCGGGAACTGATCAGCGTTCGGTCACCCTCACTCAGGCCGCTTTCGGCGCGAGACGAAGGCCATTGCCATCGTATGGTTCCTGGCGAAGCTATACGGCGAGCGACGCATCGATGACAAGGGCACCAACGATGAAGATGAGAAAGGCCCGTCCGCTGGGTGGTATTCCCGAATAGGCGGCGATCGTGGCACCGGCGTCGACGACCCCAGCGGCAGCACCGAAGCTAACCCAGGTGGCCGCGCCGCGTAGATCGCCGCGATAGATGGACTGGAGCAGTCCGACCCCAAGGAGCAGGTCCCGGATACCCATACTGCGGATAAGTAGCCGCGCGCCTTGCGTATCTACCCCGGACCCCACCCACGGCCGAGCTACGGCGCGCGGGGCGAGGACGAACGCGCTTCCTGCGGCGACGCGGGTCCAGCCTCCCCAGCGCGCCAGGTGGACCGCAGACAGAGGGACCGTGTTCGTCGTCACGAGCTGACGCTCGTAGCCGGTGCGTACGACCGGTTGCCGGACAGCGGCCGAAGGTTGCCCGCGTTGCCTGGGTCAGAATCGCACGACCATCGCATCGCCATCGGCGTCACCATCGCCATCGGCGTTGGTGTCGAGCACCTTGCTGATCTTGGTGTCGGCAGGCCTGAATTTGCCGGAGGTTGCAGTTGAGGTCGAGCATCTGAGTCGGGGTCGCTGCGACCGTCGTACTGTTTTTCGCGATAGATCATCAGTTATTCCCTCCGTTGATAGTGGCAACGGCCGAGCTCACCCACGCGGAGACGTAGGCATCGACATCGACATCGCCGGGCGAGTGTCCGATGAGGGCCTGCAGCACGCGGAAGTAGGTCAGCGACGCCACCAGAACTGCGGCGGTCGCGGCCGGATCGGCAACCTCGACGTACCCCAGGGACTGTTGGGCCGTAAGCCAGCCTGTGATCTCGCGGTAGAGAGCGCCGAGAAGCCCCGCCCATAGCCCTGCCAGCAGATCCGGGAATTGCTCCAAATCGCGTAACCCCACTCGAATCACAGCGCGATCGCCAGCCATCGCAGCGATGACCGCTTCGGCAATGATCGTCAACGCCGCACGGGGCTCGACGGGCAACACTCCGATCAGCTCGGTAGCGGAATTCTCCATCCCGGAGATGTAGCGGCGGAGACCCTCGGCGAGCAGGTCGCGCTTGGAGGCGAAGTGCTTGTACAGCGCTCCCGAACCTGCGGTGAGGCCGCAGGCGAGCTGAATATCGGCGATCGACGTTGCCGCGTAACCGCGGTCACCGAAGAGCTGCATTGCAGCGTCAACCAGGTCGTCTCGGCGCATGGTGAGAGACTACTCCCTCACTAATCGGGAGAGCAAGCAGGGGCGCCAGTTCCGAGTCCCCGAATGTGCCCAGCTCTTGGGTGAGATCGAGGCACCACCACGACCCCGCGATCCTGCTCGAGTTGCGGAGTTGTGGAGCGGCGGCCTACCCATGTGAACACCTCCAGCTGGTGTCCACCGTGTCTAGAGACAACTGGCGGGATGTCCTGGAACCCGGCACCACCACCGGCTCGACTCCGTCCGACAACCTCTCGAAAGCCCCCGGCTTCGGTCAGGTTGCCGACCCGCTACCGGGTCGAGTCCGGTCTCGGGCTGGCGCCCGCCGACGAGATCCCGGCCCGCCGCCGGGCGATCTCGAAGCAGGCCACAGTGCCGGCCGAGGCGGCGTTGAGCGACGCCACACCGCCGCGCTGGGGAATGGCCACCATCTCGTCGCAGCGCCGGCGGACCAGCGGCGCCAGGCCCTTCTCCTCACCGCCGACCACCAGCGCGACCGGGGCATCGCCGAGGTCGAGGTCGTAGAGGGACCGGTCGGCATCGGCGGCCAGCCCGACCGAGAACAAGCCTGCCCGTTGCAGTTCGGTCAACGCGCTCGGGATGCCGCCGACCACACTGAAGGACAGGTGCTCGACCGCGCCGGCCGCCACCTTCACCACCGAGGGCGAGAGGTGGGCGGCCCGGTGGCGGGCCAGCACGACCCCGGTGACCCCGGCCCCGGCCGCGCTACGGAGAAGCGCCCCGAGGTTCTGAGGGTCGGTGACGCCGGCGACCACCAAAAGGAAAGGCACGCCCCGGCGCGGCGAGGCCAGCCGGTCGAGCTCGACCGGCGCGCAGGGTGCGGCGATCGCCAGCACGCCCTGCGGCGCGAAGGTCTTGGCCTGCGAGTCGAGCCGGGCTCTCGGCACCGTCTCGAGGGGCACCCGCATGGTCCCGGCCAGGCGCTCGATCTCGTCGAGCTGGGGCGAGGGATCTTGGCCCTCGGCCATGAACACCCGTCGCACCCGCCGTTTCCCGACCGAGAGGAGCTCGAGGACGGCGCGGCGCCCTTCGACCTGATCGCCACCGAGCGGATGCATCGGACCACCGGGGCGGCCCAGGGGCCGCTCGGCGCCCCGGGCCGGCGCCGGGCGGCGGCGTTCGCCACCCCGGGGCGGCCTCACGACGCCGAAGGCGGGGCCAGG
>JBOGFV010000002.1:0-5209 GCA_050743525.1 Acidimicrobiales bacterium | reverse complement strand
GTAAAGAAACGGCGCCGCTCGGAGGGGCGGCCGTTCAGGCCGGGTTTGCCCCTAGCGCATCGAGTAGCGCTCTGCGGCCTCCGCATACGACGAGAGCTCGGAGTCGCTGGCCAGCAGGTCGGCGAACTTCTTCCGGGCCTGCTCTCGCTTGGCCGGCAGGTACTCGGTCGGCCACAGCCCCTCGTGAGGCTTGTAGTCCTTCAGCACGTTGCGGGCGACGGTGACCTTGTGGACCTCGTCGACGCCGTCGGCGATCCCCATGGTCGGCGCCCCGGCGTACATGGCCTGGAGCGGCGTGAGGTTGGTGGTGCCGAGCGAGCCGTAGATGTGCAGCGCCCGGTACGACACCTCCCGGAGCACCTTGGCGCAGGTGTACTTGCACGCCGCGATCTGGGTGCGGGCCGCCTGGGTGCTCGAGTTGTCGATGGTCCAGGCGGTCCACAGCACCAGCAGCCGCAGCATCTGGATCTCGGCGTAAGAGTTGGCGATCGCCTCCTGCACCATCTGGTGGTCGGCGATGACCTTGCCGTGCGACTCGCGGCTCAACGCCCGCTCGCACATCATGTCGAACGCCCGCTTGCACTGGGCGATGGTCCGCATGGCGTGGTGGATGCGACCGCCGCCGAGCCGACGCTGGGCCAACACCTTGGCGCCGTCCTCCGGTCCGAGCAGGTGGTCGAGCGGGACCCGCACGTCGTTGTAGCGGATGTGGTTGTGCGTCGAGGGGTACGGCATGATCTCGACTCCCGGCGTCTCACGGGGAACGATGAAGATCCCGTTCGTGCACATCACGAAGAGGAGGTCGGCGGCCCGCCCGGCCGAGGTGAACCACTTCTCGCCGTTGATGACCCACTCCTCGCCGTCGCGCACGGCCACGGTCTTGAAGAGGCTGGGGTCGGAGCCGCCGTGGGGCTCCGTCATCGAGTAGGCCGAGAAGATCTCCTGGCGCATGAGCGGGTAGAGCCACCGCTCCTTCTGCACGTCGGTGCCGTAGGCGGCCAGGATCTCCATGTTCCCGGTGTCGGGCGCCGCGGTGCCGAAGATGGCGGGAGCGGAGCCGTAGCGGCCGAGGATCTCGTTGATGAGCGCGAGCTTGAGCTGACCGAGCCCGGGGCCGCCCAGCTCCTCGTCGAGGAACAGAGCCCACAGGCCCTGGTCCTTCACCTGCTGCTTGAGCGGGTCGACGATCGCCTTGATCTTCGGGTTCCGGGAGCGGACCGCGCCGGGGAAGACCAGGTCGAGTGGCTCGATCTCCTCCTTGCAGAACTGCTCGACCCAGTCGAGCTTCTCTTGGAACTCCGGATCAGTCGAGAAGTCCCACGCCATGCGATCTCTCCTTGTGCGCGTTTCGATGTCGCCGCCGGATAAAGCGGCTGCCTGACAATAACAGGCAAACGCTTTAGTTGCCCGAGGGCCGCGACTAGCCTGCCAGGTGATGTCGACGGCCGCCCGAACCACCGAGCCGACCCGTGAGCGCCTGCTCACGGCGGCCGAGGAGTTGTTCGCGGCGCACGGGGTCGGCGGCGTGAGCCTGCGGGAGATCACCCGGGCCTCGGGCACCCGGAACACGGTCGGCCTGCAATACCACTTCAAGGACCGCAACGGCGTGGTCCGGGCGATCCTCGGCAAGCACCTCGTCGACGTGGACGCCCGACGCCACGCGCTGCTCGACCAGTGCGAGAGCGACGGCGCCGACCTCCGCACGATGGCGGCCGCGTTGGTGATGCCGTCGGCGGCCAAGCTCGGCGACAACGACGGCGGGCCGGAGTTCCTCCAGATCTACGCCGAGCTGGTCAACCGACCCCGCGGCGAGGAGACGCTCGCCTTCGGGGCCCCCAGCAGCCTGGACCGCTGGCGGGCCGCGGTCGCGCCGCTCATGGACCGTGAGGCGGTCCGACTGCACCGCCGGTTCACCTCGATCCGGCTGGCCGCGAGCGAGCTCGGCCGGCGCGCCGCGTCGGGGCCCCACACCGACGACCGGCTCTTCGTGGGCCACCTGATCGACCTCGTCACCGCCCTGCTCGGTGCGCCGGTCTCCGAGGAGACCGTGCAGCTCGCCGACGAGCGGGACGCCCAGCGGGCCGGCGCCCGCCGCGCCGCCCGGGCCTCGGCCTGAGGGGGCGGCGTGACCGAGTCGTCGGTGCACTTCACGGCCGGGACCCCCGAGACCGTGCTCCCGCCGGACTCACCGGAGCTCGCGGCCGCCCTGGGAGCCGCCGAGGCGGTGCCCGCCGATGAGCGCCGGCCCGCCTTGGGGCGGGTGGCCGCCCGGTGGCCCCGATCGCTCGAGGCTTGGGCCGGCCTGGCCGAATCGGCCACCGACCCGATCGACCGGTACGCCTTCGCCCGGGTCGGCTACCACCGGGGGCTCGACTCGCTGCGGGCGGCCGGTTGGCGGGGCTCTGGGTATGTGCGGTGGGTCCACCCTTCCAATCGCGGCTTCCTGCGGTGCCTCGACGCCCTCCGGTCGGCCGCGCACTCGATCGGCGAGGCCGAAGAGGAGGAGCGCTGCGCCGTCTTCCTCCGCCAACTCGACCCCGACTGGCCGCCAGCGGACCGAACGGCCTGAGCCCCACCCAGCCCCGACGGTTAGTTTCGGGCCCTCGGCCCCGGGGGACCCCGGGACCCGGTGCCAGGGAGGACCGACGATGAACCTCGTGGTGGGCAATGTGAAGGGCGGGGTCGGCAAGACCACCACCTCGGTCTATCTCGCCGCTGCGGCGGCAGCCCGGGGCCGTGAGGTCGTCCTCATCGACGCTGACCCCCAGGGCTCCTCGGCCGAGTGGCTCGAGCAGCAGCCGCTCGACGGCGTCGAATTGGTCGAGGCGCCCTCGGAGCGAACCGTCATCCGGGCGCTCGGGACCAACGCCGATGGCATCAACATCGTCGACACCCCGCCTGGCGACGAGCGGATCGTCCGCGCGGCGCTGCGGCGCGCCGACGCCGTCGTGATCCCGACCCGGGCCGGCGGCGTCGAGCCGACCCGGGTCCTGGCGACTCTCGAGATGACCCCCGAGGACATCCCATGCGGGCTCGTCGTGTGCGCGGCCCGGCTCGGCACCAACGACCTCGAGGCGACCGTCGAGGACTGGTCGAGCGCCAAGGTCCCGGTGTGGGGGGTCATCCCGGAGCGGGTCGGCATCGCAACCGGGCCGGCCGGTCGCCTCTACCGCGAGGGCCTGGAGGCCTACGACGAGGTGCTGCGCAAGGTCCTTCGAGCGGCCCACTGACCACCGCTACGGCTGCTTGAACGGCCTCGCCTCGGCCCCCTCCGGGTGGTCGGGGGTGCGGTTCACGATGCGGGGGAAGCTCGCCGAGCCGAGCTGGGGCCGGGGCAGGAGCCACGGCGCCGGCGGCGGGAGCACGAGGTGGGTCAGCTCGTCGGCCATCGGCTCGTAGTTCACCCGCCACCCCTTGAAGTGGTCCCACGCCTCCTCACGGGTCGACTCGATCGGGAAATGCACCGACTCCAACAGATCGAAGCCCTCGTCGAACTCGGCTTTGGTAAGTCGGACGGGATCGGTCGGCAGCGGGTCGGCGTTGTACGGGATGCGCAACGCCTCGGCGAGCGACCGCAGGCAGTTGGTCCCCATCCGGAGGCACAGGCGGGCCTGGCGGGGCGCGTCGCTTGGGGCCAGGGCCAGGTGCATGGCGGCCGCGTCGAGCACCGCGACCAGGGCCAGCAGCCACGAGCGGGTCGGCTCGGGCGAGCGGAACCACATGAGCGAGGGGTAGCCGGTGTGGCTCTCGGAGACCGCGGCGGCCCACCGCTCCCAGTTCGCGTAGAGCTCGGGCAGCTCGTCGAGGTTGTGGAAGCGGGCGTGCCGGGACAGGATCTCGGGCCCCCACGCCGGCACGCCACCGCGGGCGGCCAGCAGCGTCACCTCCGTCTCGCGGGCCGAGAACGCCGCGTACAACGTCGGCAGGTAGGCGATCTCGAGCGCGATCACGAGGAAGCCAGCGCCCGCCTCGACGATCTCGAGGGCGCGGTTGGCCCCCTTGTTGCCGCTCAGGATCCCGAGCGTGAAGATGGACGAGCCCGAGACGCCCAGCGACCCGGTGAGGGTCTCCCCGCCCACCCACCAGATCATCAGGGCGAAGCCGAGCATCAGCAGCCCGAGCCACGCGCCGAAGAGGACCAGCATCCCGCCCGGACCGACCAGCGAGACGACTCGGTCCTTGGCCTCGTAGGTCTCGAGGCGCCGGAGCAACGGCGCGATCGCCTTGGCCAAGAAGCGCGACACCGAGCGCAAGAGGCGCGACGACGTAGCTCGGGGGATCACCAGCGTCGTGAACACGCTCGTCGCGGTCACGACGACGATGACGAGCCCGGCGACGAACCCCGCGATCCGGACGGGTTCCCTCACGCCGGTCGGACTTTCAGCGCTGTCCCTTCAGGGCCCGCCAGCGGTGCCACACGAAGAGCCCGATCGCGATGACCACCAGGCCCAGGACGACGAAGCCGGCGTCGGTGAACCCGCGGACCAGCTTGTGCCAACTGGAACCGAGGCCGTAGCCGGCCGAGGCCACGGCCGCCGAGTACACGGCCGTGCCGATGAGGCTGAAGATGGCGAACGGGACCGCCGCCATCTCGCCGATGCCGGCCACCAGCGAGACGAAGGTCCGGAAGAACGGCAGGACCCGGCCCAGCGCGACGGCCGGGTCGCCCCGCCGGGCCAGGAAGCGGTTGGCCCGGTCGAGGTCCGACGAGGAGATGAGGAAGAACTTCCCGAACTTGTCGACCAGGGCCCGTCCGCCGGTCCGCCCGATCGTGTAGCCGATCATCGATCCGATGAACTCGCCGGCCAGCCCGACCCCGATGACGGCGGCCAGGCTGAAGTGGCCCTCGGCGGCCAGGGCGCCGGCGAAGCCGAAGGTGATCTCGGAGGGGAAGGGGATGCAGATCGCTTCGACCAAGGCCAACACGAAGATCGCGGTGTAGCCCCAGGACTGGAGGAAGTGTTCCATGGGAACCCATTTCTAGCCGGGTCGCCTCCGGCGGTAGTGGGTCAATCACACCGGGCTGCTCAAGATCAAAAGCGCGTTGTGAGCCGCCGGTGCCTGGTCGGGGCGGCGAGAAACTGGTCTCAGGACCTCCCGGAAAGTTCGCGGAGGGTTGAAATTGACTGTGAGGATCCAAGCGCAGCCTGGTGACTTTTGCTGAGCTGTGAGGTCGGTGACGCGAGCGTGACCCACTAATTGATTGGCC
>JBOGFV010000001.1:0-2480 GCA_050743525.1 Acidimicrobiales bacterium | reverse complement strand
GCACGATGTTGCTGATCGAGGCGTTGACGGCGTTCGGCAGGACCGAGACGGGCGGGTTGTTGGCGCTGAGCGTCAGCCCGACAACCCTCGCGTTCGAAAGCACAGTGAGGCTCTGCTCGAAGGTGCTCGCAGCAGGGGTCGGCGGGTACGGGTCAGGGCTCCCTGTCGCGGTGCCCTGCTCGAAGGTGGCCGATCCACCGGTCGCGCTGCTGGTCGTCACCGCACCATTCGGCGTCTTGGCGCCGGTGGTGTAGGTCACGCCGAGGATCGCGCAGGTGAAGATCGCGGGCGACTCGATGGTCGGGCTGTTCGTGAACGTGATAGTCAGCACGTCAGTAAGGCCGGCGGTGACGTCGGCCGGGGTGTCGTTGTGATTGGTCGACAGGCTGACGGTGAACGTCGGCGCAGTCGCGCCGGCGCCGCCACCCGAGCAGCCCACGATCGGCTTAGAGGCGAATTCGACGTAGTTGCCACCGGTGAAGTCGTTGATGGCACCGGCCGAGTTGAACACCGGAATGTGGATCGAGTCACCGTTGGCCCAGGTGCCCGAGGTCACGCTCGAGGTCACCGTGCCGCTGTCGGAGAGCCCGAAGATCCAGCTGGCGGCGGGCTGGTTGGCCTGACCGGCGACGATCGCGTCGGGGTTGCCAAACACGTTGGTTCCGCTCGGGGCCAGACCGATGGCATTCGATCCCAATACTCCGGGCGGATACTCAATGGGCGAAGTCGTCAGCGCCGCCGAGGCCGACCCTGCGAAGCCGAGCACGGCTCCGGAAAGGCTCAGCACCCCGAGCATCGCTGCGACCACCGCCATAACAGGACGGCGAGGCCGGAGCCTCTGCAGGATCTTCAAGTGTGGTCTCCTCATTCAATGGTCTTTCGAGGTGGCCATCAGGACACCCCATCTCCGCACTGCACTCGCGGACGCCGCCGGGTTTCTCCGCCCATAGACGAGCCGGAAGGCTAGCGAGACGATAGGGCAGGCCCTTCGCCTATCGCAACCTTCATGTGGTCAACCCCTGGCAGGCACGCCGTGTGACAAGTATCCCGAGCAATCTCCGGAAATTGTCATCTGGTCAAGGATCAGATCCGGGCCGCACGGGAAAGGCCGCTGGCGACGGACTTAGCGGCGTACTTCGGCCCGCGACCGCCGAGTGGGGTGCGTCGCGCCCATGGACCGGCGGAACCTCAGTCGCCAATAGATGCAGAGGCTGCTGGGTCGGCTTAGCCGGTCCAGGTCGCGAGGGTCTGCCAGTCGGGATTGGTCGGGAGGTCTTGTCTCGACGAGGCCGCCACCGCCGATGAGTCTGAAGTCAAGGTTGAACTCTCCGGTGCCGACGTCCCCGAGGAAGTCGAGTCGGGGGCGGCTGAGGAACTGTCGGTCGACGAGGTCTCTTGGCTGGCGATCGTTGCAGCGGTGTCGGCACCGGGCTGGAGGAAGACGATCGTGAGTTGCGCCGTGTTGGCCGGCTCCGAGACGACCAGCTGGGCAACGAACTGATCTCCGGCCAGGAGCACGTTCGCTTCGCCCTCCGAGCTCACCGTTCCCCGGAACACGTACCCGAGGTCGCCGGTCGAGCCGAGCGCGCTCTGCAGGACGCCGGTGAGCTGGACCTGGACGGCCGAGGCGGATCCGGTGCCCGTCAGCGAAGCGGTCAGCCAGCCCGAGGAGGAGAGGCAGGCACTGGCGGCCAGGTTGAAGAAGGTCGTTCCTCCCGATCCGTCGTACAGGCTGACCGAAAGCGGTCCCGAAACGCTGAGCGCGGTGCCGGTCATCGGTAGCGGCGTGGTCGGGGTGGTTCCGACCGAGACGGCGTCGCCCATCCCGAGCGGCGGACCGTAGGAGAACTGGGGCCCGGGTGGGGTGATGCCGTTCGCAGACGTGCAGCTCGTGACCGGCAGGGTCGCGACTGGGACCAGCGCCGTGCCTGGGCTGGCCGGGGCCGGGTCGGCCCAGGTGTACGAGGGCCCGCTGAGCGCCCCAGCGGATCCACCGACCGGCACGGCCAGCGGCGCCGCCGCCGGCGGCACCGGTGGGGCCTTGAGCGGAGCGGGGGCGATGACGGTCGGACCAGCCGGCGCCGACACCGCTGCCGAAGCGACGTGGGGGGCGGTGGGCTGGGTCAGGAGCACCGTCGAAGCCGACACCGTCGCCACGGTGGCGGCCAGGCCGAGCACGATGGTGCCCTTGGGTGGGCTGGCGATGAACGCCAGGGCGCTCTGGCCAATTGGGCTCGCGGCCAGCCGGCCGGCGATCTGGTCCACCAGCGAGGGGGCGGTCGCCCCGGAGAGCTCGGCGCCCGAGCCGCCGACGCCCTTGGCCCGGCCGAAGGGGAGGCCCTTGCCGAACACCTGCAGGGCGGGCACGAGGACGACGCCCCGCATGGCGTTGAGGCTGCGGCGCAACGTGCTCTTGCCCCGAGAGACCCTGGCCCGCGCATTCTCGACCGAAATGTTCTCCGCCTCGGCCACGTCCGCAT